>CALMLJ010000501.1 GCA_937868025.1 uncultured Acidimicrobiaceae bacterium | reverse complement strand
GCCAGCGGAACTCCCAGTAGCCGTCGTCGTCACCGGTCGCGTCGATGTAGGTCGGGGCGACGAGGGCAGCGCGTCCCACACCCTGCGCCGACGGGCGGCTGAGATAGCGGTGCACCTTCAGGTCCCAGCTGCGCTGCGGCGCGACATCGCTGACGACCGGCAGCACGGTGTCGAGCGTGGCGACCTCGCCGATGAGTTTCGCCACGTGCGCTGCAACGAATCGCTGGGTGTTCGGCCCGTAGAGCGTGTGACCACCCTCGTAGTACTGCCGGGAGTACTCCTCGGCGGTCGCGACGTAGCCGAAGTACTCGTTGGCAACCGACGACACGACGACACGTTCGATCGACGAGTCGCCCGGGAGCGCGGCGTTGGCGGCGGCGACGATGCGACGGCCCGACTCGACGGTGACCTCGAACGGGAGGCCGACGATCGCCGTCGCCCCGATCTGCAACACGTGCACGGGCAGCAGGCGGGGAAACCCCTTGAGCGGCAGGATGAGCGGCTGCAGCCACTTCGACCCGAGCACCCACTTCTGGGCTTGGGGGCCGGTGACGTCGAAGGGTTTGGGGAACCCGGCCTTGAACGGCGGGATGGCGTGGATGACCGGCGTCAGGTTCTCCATCGCCCCGGCGACGAGCGCCGCGCCCACCGCCGGACGGTCCGGGAGGCGGATGCCGTCGATCGACGCGCCGCCCTCGAGGTTCACCTCGCGGAAACCGCACGCGAGGTCGGGGGTCGC
The DNA here is from genome assembly GCA_937868025.1 of uncultured Acidimicrobiaceae bacterium. The sequence goes on along the minus strand of CALMLJ010000501.1, from coordinate 26,144 downwards.
GGTGAGCTCGTCGGCGAGATCGGTGTAGAGATCGGCTGCCTCGCCACCGATCTGGCGTCCCAGCCGCCGGGCCTCGAGGTGCCCGGCGCGTCCGGGGTGCAGCGCCGGTGCCATGTCCGCGTGCGTGCCCTCCATCGCGCCGACGACGCCGCGGGTGCCGCGACTCGTCTCGATCCGGTGACCGAGCTCGTCCACGAGGTACGCCCACAGATCGGCGTTGTACTCGTGGGCGTGCTGGGAGATGCCGGTGCCGTGGACGCTGAAGATGACAGCGGTGCCGATCGGCGCCGGGCCGGTCCCGTCCTCCGGATCGCTGTCGACCCGGAGCAGTTGCAGCTCGGGGTTGATGTTGGCGAACTTCCGCTGCGGATCGAGCCGCTTGTCGAGGACTGTCTCGTTCTGCACGTGCGGATCGAGCGACCGGTTGCGGGTGGAGCCCCAGACTTCGGTCGAACCGAACGCGAGGCGAGCCGGCTGCCGCGTGTCGTGCGCTTCGATGACCGCGCCGGCGATGCGGTCGACGAGGAATTGGGTCCACGCCGGGTCGAACCCGCTCCGGTTCGACGCGAACCGGTTGTAGAAGTCGGTGCCGCTGAACTGGCCCGGACCGGCATGGGTGTGCGTCGCACCCATCATGAGACCGGCGAGTGGGATGTCGGTGCGATCCCGGATGGCGTCGGCGACGAGGTGCTGCACGACCGACGAACCGCCGAGCAGGTCGCACTGCACGAGCGCGATCGACGACGTGCCGCAGCGCAGATGCAGCACGTGGGCGCGGAGGCGGCTCCGGAACCCACACCCGTCGTGGGCGTTGGAGGAATAGCCGGCCTTGGGCATACCCGGGGGCGGCGTGATGTCGACGCGAACGGCGCCGGCGAGCAGCCGGTCGACGTGGGGAAGCGGCTCGGGCCGTGGCACCGTGACCGAGAACCTGGCCCGGCCCTTGTCCTGCCCGACGAACTTCCGCAACGGCCCCTGCCCGCTCACGACCGACCCCCACTCGGGGTTTTGTACTGCGAGGAATGACGCTGGTGTCGCTCCTCGCAGTACAAAACCCCTGCGGTACGGGTCAGGAGGTGACCTCGACGCCCTTCCAGAAGGCGACCCGACCGGTGATCTCCTTGGCGGCGTCCTTCGGCTCGGGGTAGTACCAGGCCGCGTCGGTGTTGGTGTCGCCGTCGACGACCACCGAGTAGTAGCTCGCGGTTCCCTTCCACGGGCACACGGACTGCGTGTCGGTCGGAGTCAGCACCCCCTCGCTCACGGAGTCGATCGGGAAGTAGTGATTGCCCTCGACGACCACGGTGTCCTCGCTCGACGCGATGACCTTGCCATTCCACGTTGCGGTTGCCACGACTGCGCTCCTTCACCGGTTCAGCCGCCGGAAGAACTTCTTCTGCGAGCTGTACAGACCGGGGAACTCAGCGTAGAGCCGGTCGTAGGCCGCCCGGTTGGCAGGGTTCGGGACGTACGTCTGCTTGACGGTGACCAGCCCCCGAAGCTCCTCTTGGCGAACCTCGCCGAGCGTCATCGCCGCGCTCAGCGCCGCGCCACGAAGACCGCAGTAGAGCGGGTCGGTGACCTGCTCGATGGTGCGGTCCATCACGTCGGCGTGGATCTGGCACCAGAGATCGGATTGTGCACCGCCGCCGATGAAACGGATGTTGTCGAGGCGTCCACCGACGAACTTCTCGACGGCCTCGTGCAGCCACTGGTTGTTGTAGGCCACCCCCTCGAGGACCGAGCGGATGAGGTCACCTTGGGTGGTGGCGAGCGACATGTTGTGGAAGCCGGCTCGCATGGTGCGGTCGGCCACCGGTGAACGCTCGCCCTTCAGCCAGGGAGTGAAGATCACACCGCCCGACCCCGCCTCGGCGGTACCGGCCAGTTCGGTGAGCTGCTCGTAGTCGAGCGTGCCACCCATGGCTCCCTTCAACCACTGCAGGCACATGCCCGCCGTCTCGTGGTTGTTGGCGACGAGGTACGTGGCGTCGTCGATGCCGGGCACCGTCGCGCAGTTGCGCACGATGTCGGTCTTCTTGCGGGTGATCGGCACGCTGATCCAGCCGGTCGTGCTGACGGCCATGTGCGCTTCACCGAGCCGGACGGCGCCGGACCCGATGGCTGCCGTGTGCAGATCGGGGGCGCCGGTCACGACCTTGACGTCGGGCCCGAACCCGAGATCGGCCGCCACCGACGGCTGCACGACGCCCGTGACCGTCCCGAACTTCTGCAGGGGCGCCAGCTTCTCGACACCGCCGCCGGCGAGCTCGACGAGCACCGGGTCGTAGGAGATGTTCGACGGGTCACGGGTGTCGACCAGCCACGAGCCCGTCATCGACACCGGCGATGCCGCAGGTTTCCCGGTGAACCGCATCGACAGGTAGTCGACCGGCTCGAGCAGCCAACGGCTGCGGTCCCACAGCTCACGGTCGTGATGCTGGAGGAACAGCCGATGCCCGATCGGGTCGGCGCCGTCGAGCGACGGCGCCCCTCCGGAGCGACGGATGAACTCGGCGATGCCACGAGCCTTGTACCCGCTCACGGCGCCGCCCATCTTCTGGCGGACCAGCTCGCCACCTCGGCTGTCCATCCACATGACGACGGGTCCGGTCGGGATACCGGCCTCGTCGACCGGCACCGTCGACGCCCACTGGCCGGTCATCGAGACGGCGACCACCTTGGCCGGGTCGACGGCGCCCGAGGCGAGGGCGCGCTTCGCGCCCTCGATGATCAGGCGCCACCACTCCTCGGCGTCCTGGGTCGCGCCGCCGTCGGCGGTGAAGGTCGTCTCGACCTCGTGGTGCTCCTGGTGCACCACGCGGCCGAGCAGCGAGGCGAACCCCACCTTGGGGCCGCCCGTGCCGAGGTCGACGACCAGGACGAATTGGCTGTCTCGATCGTCTCGTGGATCACTGACGTCTGCGCTCATCGAGGGCGCAGGCTAGCGACCCGCTTGTGTTCAGGACAGCGGCGGCAGGGCCTGCTGCTCGTCGAGCATGCTGGCCATCACCATCTTGATGAACTCGTCGGCCTCGTCGTTCATGCCGCCGGCCACGCCGCCGTAGATCGCGCCCGACGCCGCCGGTTCGTGACCCTTCTCCTTGGCGTAGACGATGGCTTCGGCGAGGTCGGCGACGAACGCCTCGACCACACCCTCCTGCGTCTGCGGACGGGTGACCGCCATGTGCAGCGCGTTCGGGTACTGCTGGCCGTTGAAGCGCCAACCCTTGGGCCGCATGAAGTCGTTGATGTGGTACACGTCGAACTCGTCGCTCGTGAAGCTGAACAGGAACGACGGTGTGCCCAGGATGCGGAGCTCGGGGTGGCTGCGGACCGCGTCCTGCATCGCCGCCGACGTCTCGAAGATCGCCTGGGCGTACTTGCGGTAGCCCTCACGGCCGAGCTGAACCATCGACGCCCACGTGGCGGCGAGCAGCCCACCGGAGCGGGAGCCGTCCATGCCCGGCGACGTGTACTTGCCGCCGGTCCAGTCGGTCAGGAAGAAGTACTGCGAGTTGCGCCACGACTTGTCGCGGAACAGCACGGTGGACGTGCCCTTGAAGGCGTACCCGTACTTGTGGGTATCGGCGGAGATGGAGGTCACGCCCGGCAGGCGGAAGTCGAACAGCGGGATGTTGGGGAAGCCCAGCTCCTGGCCGAACGGCAGGATGAAACCACCGAGGCACCCGTCGACGTGGAGCGGGACACCGGTCTCGACGGCGAGATCGGACAGCTGCTCGATGGGATCGATGGTGCCGTAGCCGTAGTTGCAGGCAGAGCCCATGAAACCGATGGTCTGGTCGTCGATGTTGGCCCGCACCCAGTCGACGTCGACGAGCGTGGTCTCGGGGTCGACGGGCGCCTTGCGCAGCTCGATGCCGAACAGGTGGCAGGCCTTGTCGAACGCCGGGTGTCCCGTCTCGGGCTTGATGAAGTTGGGGCGGGTCACCCCGCGCTCGGCGACCGCCTTCTCGCGGTAGGCGAGCACGGCGTGGCAGATGCTGCCGGTGCCACCGCTCGTGATGAGACCCACCGGCTCGCCGTCGGTGACGGCCTCGGCATGGAAGAGGTCGAGCGCCATCGCGATGACCTCGCCCTCGTAGCGGGTGGCGCTGGGGCAGATGTCGCGCTGGAGAATGTTGACGTGGGCGTACAGACCGAACACGTCGTTCATGAACGAGTAGTGGTCGTGGTCGCCGCAGTACATCGTGCCGGAGACGCGACCACTCTCCCAGGAGCGGTCCTCCTCCTCGGCGAGCATGCGCATCTCCTCGATGATCTCGTCACGGGGACGGCCGTGCTCGGGCAGCGTGCGGTTGACGGGGAAACGATCCTGGTACGGGTAAGCGCTCATCGAGGGTGAGAGTATTTCACTTCACTCAGTGAAGTCAACTGGTCTAGGGTCTCAGCCGTGAAACCGGCGCTCAACCAACGTGACGCACAGAAGGACGCGACCCGCAGCGCGCTGTCCAGTGCCGCGATCGACCTCTTCACCACCAAGGGGTTCGACGAGACCCGGGTCGAGGACATCGCCGCCGCCGCCGGGGTGACCTCCCGCACGTTCTTCCTCCACTTCCCCACCAAGGAGGCGGCGGCGTTCCCCGACCACAACGAACGCGTCGACGCGTTGGCCGAGGCCCTCGCCACCGACGACTCCCCCGACCCGCTCCCGCTCCTCCGCGAGCTGATCGTGCTGGGTGTCCGGGCCACCTCCGGGTCTCGCATCCGGGCCAAGCGCTACCGGCTCTTCAACCAGATCGAGGCGCTCCGCCACCGTGACGTGCTCGGCGACCTCGACTACGAACGTGTCATCGTCGACCATCTGATGAGCCGCTCCTTCGACGAGTTCCACGCCCGCGTCCTGGCGGTGTCCATCATGGGCATCGCCCGTTCGGCCCTGACCACCTGGGCCCACGACCCGTCCTGTGATCCCGGCGACGCCGCCGAGGCTGCACTGGAGCAGCTGCGATGACCCCCACCGACCATGACCCCACCGACGTGTCCAACCCGGACGACCTGGCCGATCTCGCCGGCCTGGTCGCCGACTACGCCCGTGACGGCGCCGTGGTCGTGCGCGGCGCGCTGAGCGCCGAGCAGGTCGCCCTCGCCACTGCTGGCATCGAGCACGTCCTCGCCCATCCGTCGCCCCTGGCGCTCACGGCCAGCGCCGCCGACGATCCGGGCCGGTTCGTCGAGGACTTCCGCACCTGGCAGGACGTGCCCGAGATCGAGACGCTCGCACGCGACGCCGACCTCGCCCGGCTCGCGGCAGCGCTCATGGGGTCGGAGACGGCACGGTTCTTCCACGACCATGTGCTCGTGAAGGAGGCAGGGACCCGCCAACGCACGCCGTGGCACCAGGACCTGCCCTACTTCAACATCGACGGCTCACAGAACGTGAGCTTCTGGATCCCCGTCGACCCGGTACCCCGGGCCGGGTCACTCGAGTTCGTGGCTGGCAGCCACCTCGGCCCGTGGTGCACTCCTCGAACGTTCATGGACCACGTCGCCAAGTGGTTCCCCGACGGTGCGCTCGCAGAGCTCCCCGACATCGAGGCCGACCGCGACGCCTTCCCGATCCTCGCCTGGGACCTGGAGCCGGGCGATCTCGTCGCGTTCCACATGCTCACGATCCACGGCGCCGCCGGGTTCGCCGGCCCCGGCCGACGCCGGGTGCTGTCGTTGCGCTACACCGGCGACGACGTCGTGCACGCGCCGCGCGAGTGGCGCACCTCCCCGCCCTTCCCCGAGCTCACGGACGGCCCGGTTCCCCTGCCGGCCGGCGCCCCGATGGATCACGAACTGTTCCCACTGGTGCACACGCGCCGGTAGGCGCGATCAGCGCAGCGTTACCGAGTCGCCGGGTCGGCGGGTCGGCGGTCGCCGAGGCTCCGGAAGTCGGCGAGAGCGCAGCGCCGTCGGATCAGGGGCGCTCGCCGCGCTCCGCCGTCGCCACGATCGCGCCGATCCGTGACGTGGCGGTCTCGGGGCGAGCCGCGCTGATGATCGACCACAGCACTTGCTTGCGGAGGCTCGGCGGCCAACCGTCCCACGCCGACCGTGCCGCGGGGTTGCCGTCGAGCGCCGCCGCCAGCTCCGGCGGCTCGATCAGGTCCTCGACGGCGTCGTACAACGTCCACCAACCGCTCGCCTGCGCCGCCTCGACGATCCGACGGCCGGCGTCGGTCATGAGGCCGGCCGCTTCCATCGCCGCGACCCGCTGCCGGTTCAGGCGGGTCCAGGAGCTCTTCGGCTTACGTGGGGTCATCAGCTGCAGGCCCCGCTCGTCATCGAGCGTGTTGACCGTCGAGTCGATCCAACCGAAGCAGAGGGCCTCCTCGACAGCGTCCACGTAGGCGCACGTCGGTCGCCGCCTTCCACGAGCACAACCACACACCCCGCTCGGTCGAATGGTGCTCGGTCAGCCAGGCGCGCCACGCGGCGCGGGACTCGGCGTGGAAGATGGGGAAGTCGAACTTCCACCGCTCGGGATGCACCGACGCGGTCGGGGGAACTGCGCTCATCGGGCCGACACTACGACGCGACCCCGGGCGCGTCACCGCTCGCCGCGGCTCAGCCGGTGTCGAAGAGTCGGTCCTGGCCGGCCCGTCGGGCACGGTGTTCGGCCTCCTTGGCCCGGATCCGAGCGAGCCGGGCGGCGAGGTCCGCGATCCGGGCGTCGGATCCCGGCCGTGACACCGGCTCCGCCTCGACCGACACGCCGCACGATTCGAGATCGCTCGCCACGATCGGGACCACCGGTTCAGGTGTCGCCTCCGGTACCGGCGCGGGATGGCGCCGGTCGGTCGGCGGCACCATCGGCCGTCGACCCGTCCCGGCGACCAGCGCCCACTTCTCGAGGGTCTTCAGGTCGTGGTGGTGATCACACAACAGATCCAGGTTCGCCAACTCGGTCACCTTGACCCGGGCCCAGTCATCGCGGTGATCGAACTCGAGTCGCACCGCACGATCGCACCCCTCGACCGTGCAGCACGAATCGCTGAACAGCTTGGCGATCATCTGCGCGACCGTCGGCTTACGACCGAGGTTCACAACGTCGATGACCGCCTCGCCGTTGGTGAGCACCAACTGCATGATCGACTCGCCCAACAGGCGGCGGAGTTCGGTGACCGACACCGCGATCCCGCCGATCTCACAGACCTCGCCTTCGCTGACGCTTCCGCGCAGCAACGCGGCGAGATCGACCCGAATGAGCGTCATCCGCGTTAGCGGTGCCCGCTTCGGCGAGGCGGCGCCCTCCCCCGCACCCGAATGCGCACCGCGGCCCAGGTCCATCAGCGCGTCGAATCCGTAGTTCGACCGCGACCCTCGCTGCGCGGTCGCCCGGTTCGCCCGGAACCTCCGATCCACCTCGCGCTGGATCAACTGCTCCAACTCCTTCAGATCGGCAACCGGGCCATGCACCTCTAAATGGCCAGCACCGTTGCCGTACCAGAACCGGGCGCTCCGCTCGTTGCGGACCTTCTTCTCACGCTCCGCCTTCTCGGCCTCGGACCGAACCTCCGCCTTACGGCGCTCCGCCTCCCGACGCGTCCTACGCAACGAATCACGCTGCGCCTGCGCCAACAGATCGGCCTCGGCATCAGGATTGACCGTCGCACCATCGGCAACCGCTCCAGCCTGCTCGGGAGACAACCGACCCTCACGCACCGCATCAGAGGTCGAATCCAGACCAGCGAGCCGCTCCGAGGTCTCGAGGTCAGAGCGAGCGCGCCCCTCCGTCGTGCCCTGCTGCTTGGCCAACCAGTCTGCGGCCGACGCGAACCCCTCCAGCTTCCACACCATGGCCTCCGCGGCGCGCGCCGTCATCAGGAGCCGGCCCGACGCCGCGACCCGCTCCATCTCCACGAACGCATCGAACACTTCCGGAGCCCACGTCAGCGGCACATTCTTCGCGTCGAGACCCGACACCAAGACGCGCACCGGCTCGGCCGCCGACAGGATGTCAGCAGCGAGCTGCGACTGCGGAGTGGTCGGGCTCTGAACCGAACTGGCGTTCGAGATCATGGCACCATTGTCCCAGGGGCCACTGACACTGAGATATCGAGATCGCACAGTTCTGGACGATTAGGTGCAATCACCTAGTCAATATCGGGCGAGCCCGTTCGCCGAGGTAGCGTCACCAAACGATCTTCATCAGGAGGCGATGTGCCCATCTTCGAAATCGTGGACGGCGCCCTCAAGCCGTTCGCCCGCGTTCAACCAGGCGCTGATCTATACGAGCAGGAGATCGAGGCCCTGATCTGGGCGGACCTCGAGGCGTTCACGGGAGAGACACTGTTTCCCGTCGCTCGCCAAGCGCGCATCGCCGGTGGCACGATGATCCCCGATATCGTCGCCCTCGACTCGACCGGCCGCGTCGTGGTCATCGAAGTCAAGCGCGACGTCGACCGGTCACAACTGGCTCAGTGTCTCGAGTACGCCGGATGGGCCCGGCTGACCAACCTCGACGAGATCGCAGGGCTGTACCGCACCGATCGACCGGAGCACTCGGGTGCCGAGGCCTTCTTCCGCGACTGGTCCGAGTTCACCGACTCCTCGACGCCGACTCGCATCGTTCCGCAGCCGCGTCTCATTCTCGTTGCCCGTGACTTTCCGGCTCGCACGCGATCTGCCCTCGACTTCCTCCGCGAGAACGGACTGCCGGTCGTCGTGATCCCAGTGACGATCTACGCGGACGCCGACGGGCGCCGCGTGGTCGATATCGAGGCCGATCACGAACCGGATCTCATCCTTCCGGAGCCGGCAGCGCCGCTGATCCGCAAGCAGGTCACGGTGAATGGTCGGCGGGTGTCGATCTCTGACCTGCTCGCAGCCGGACTCCTCGTGCACGGGGAGCGCGTCGACTTCATCCGTCCACGGCGCAACGAGCATCACGAGGCGATCATCAACGGCGACGGCACCTTCACCCTGGCCGATGGCACCGTGCACCAGTCGTGTTCGCTCGCTGCAATGCGCGCCGCCGACATGGTGTCGTGCGACGGCTGGCACGCCTGGCGGGTCGTTCGACTCGGCGGCGTCCTCCTGCACGAGCTGCGACTCCAGTACATCGCAGCGATCGTCCAAGACGACGAGGAGCCGGTGTAGAGCGCGGGCGCCCCACCGCGGTCCCGTACCATCACCGTCTGTCATCCGAGGAGGTTGTGTGTCGCTCACCGCAGGTGGTTCGTTCAACGACAAGGTCAGCTTCATCTGGTCGGTCGCAGACCTCCTCCGGGGCGACTACCGCCAGTCCGAGTACGGCAGAGTGATCCTGCCACTGACGGTCATCCGCCGCCTCGACAGCGTGCTGGCCGACACGAAGGACGCCGTCATCAAGCGGGCCGAGGAGGTGGCGGGCCGCATCGCCGATCCCACCGAGGCGCTCGCTGCGGTCGCCGGTCGGGAGTTCTACAACACGTCCCCGATGACGTTCGCCGGGCTCGTCGCCGACCCGGGCAGCATCGCAATGAACCTCAGGGTGTACCTGCAAGCGTTCTCGCCCAGCGCCCGCGAGGTCGTCGAGAAGTTCCGGTTCGACGAGCAGATCACCCGGCTCGACGACGCCGGCCTCCTCTACAAGGTGGTCGGCAAGTTCGCCGACCTCGATCTGCACCCCGATCGGGTCGACAACCACGAGATGGGCTCCATCTACGAGGAGCTGATCCGGAAGTTCTCGGAGCAGTCCAACGAGACGGCGGGTGAGCACTTCACGCCCCGTGAGGTGATCCGCCTCATGGTCGACCTGCTGTTCATCGAGGACGACCGGGCGCTGCGTGGCGACAAGGCCGTTCGCACCCTGTTCGATCCCGCGTGCGGCACCGGCGGCATGCTCGCCGTCGCCACCGAACGCCTCGCCGAGATGAACCCACAGGCGCATCTCGAGGTGTACGGCCAGGAGCTGAACGACGAGTCGTTCGCCATGTGCCGCTCCGACCTCATGTTGAAAGGGCAGCGTTCGTCGAACGTGCAGGCGGGCAACTCGTTCAGCAACGACCACTTCGTCGGCAAGCGATTCGACTACCTGCTCGCCAACCCGCCGTTCGGCGTGGACTGGAAGAAGGTCAAGGAGAAGGTCACCGACGAGCACACGAAGCTCGGGTTCGGTGGCCGCTTCGGCGCCGGCCTCCCGCGCATCAACGACGGTTCGTTGCTGTTCATCCAACACATGATCTCGAAGATGAAGCCGGTGTCGGAGGGTGGCTCGCGTCTGGCGATCGTCTTCAACGGCTCACCGCTGTTCACCGGCGCGGCCGGGTCGGGCGAGTCCGAGATCCGCCGCTGGATCATCGAGAACGACTGGCTCGAAGCGGTGGTCGCGCTCCCCGACCAGCTCTTCTACAACACCGGTATCTCCACATACTTCTGGATCGTCAGCAACCGCAAGCGGCCCGAGCGTCGCGGCAAGGTGCAGCTCGTCGATGCCCGTGCGTCGTGGGAGAAGATGCCGAAGTCGCTCGGCGACAAGCGCAAGCGGATCAGCGACGATCAGATCGCCGCCATCGTCCGGCTCTACGGCGACTTCGAGGAGGGCGAGCGGGTCAAGATCCTGCCCAACGAGTCATTCGGGTTCCAGCGCATCACTGTTGAACGCCCACTGGTCGAGAACGGCGCCGTTGTCACCGACAAGAAGGGCAACCCGAAGCCTGACCCGTCGCTTCGCGACCAGGAGAACGTGCCGCTGCCCGGCGGGACGCCGGAGTGGGACGAAGCCGACGAAGGCGCTACCAAGCGGCTCTCCGACGGCGACCATCGGAGGGTCATTGCCGACTACGTCGAGACCGAGATCCACCCCTGGGCGCCCGACGCCTGGGTCGATCACACCAAGACCAAGATCGGCTACGAGATCCCGCTCACCCGCCACTTCTACCAGTACGTGCCGCCGAGGCCCCTCGCCGAGATCGACGCCGAGTTGAAGGCACTCGAAGCCGAGGTGCAGCGCCTGCTGGCAGAGGTGACGGAGTGAGCCCGACGACCGTCCGCTTGAAGTTCATCGCCGACGTTCGGGTGTCGAACGTCGACAAGAAGTCGGAGGCCAGCGGCTTGCCAGTCCGGCTGTGCAACTACACCGACGTCTATTACAACTCCAAGATCAGGTCGGATCTAAAGTTCATGACGGCAACTGCCACCCCGGATCAGGTCGAGAGGTTTCGGCTTCGGAGCGGTCAGACACTCATCACAAAGGACTCCGAGTCCGCCCAAGACATCGGGGTAGCGGCATACGTGCAGACCGACGAGCCTGACCTCGTCTGTGGCTACCACCTCGCTCAGATCGATCCTGACCCGTCGAAGGTGAAGCCCGAGTTCCTGTACTGGGCCATCGCCTCCAGCCGGTCGTCCGAGCAATTCACGCTCGGCGCGTCAGGCGTAACGCGCTTCGGTCTCAGAACCGACACGATCACCGGGCTGAAATTGGCCCTTCCGCCCCTGGACGAACAACAGCGGATAGCCGACTTCGTGGGCGCCGAGACAGCCCGCATCGACGCCCTGATCGCCGCCAAGCAGCAGATGATCGCTCTGGCGAGGGAGTGGCTCTCAGCCCAACGGCAGATTGCGATCTGGTCTGGCGCTGGGGGCATGGACCTTCGGCACGCCATCCACCCGTCGAGGCCCGTGATGTACGGAATAGTCCTCCCGGGACCCGACGTGGACGAGCAGGGCGCCGTGCCGATCATCAAGGGCGGGGATGTCGCAGCCGCGTTCGGTCGGCCTCTCAAGCGGACGACGGCTTCGATTGAAGCGAGGTACGTTCGATCGCGCGTATCTTCCGGAGATCTAGTGATGTCGATTCGAGGCGGGATCGGCGACGTTGCACAGGTGCCCGAATGGGCGAATGGCGCGAACTTGACTCAAGACGTTGCACGACTGTCACCGGCAGACCATGTCCCAGCGCGGTGGTTGCTCCATGTCGTCGCGTCACCGGAGTTCCAACGCCAGACGGAGGTGATGAGAACCGGCTCGACGGTCACCGGGCTCAACATCGGAGACATCAAACGCATGCAGGTGCCGCGCGTCGGCCGGCATGAGATGGTTGCGACAGCGACACTGCTAGATGCCGAGCAGTCACGGATCGACTCCCTCACCTCAACCCTCACTCGCCAGATAGCACTCCTCAAGGAACGCCGACAGGCCCTCATCACGGCTGCCGTTTCTGGTGAACTGGGCCTCTGATGGCGGCACGCAAAGAGGTCCACTTCGAGGACGAGGTCGTCCACGCGCTCACCACCCGTTCGGGATGGATGCTCGGCGCGGCCCAGGACCTCGACCTGGCCACCGGCATCAACAGTGCCGACCTCGTCGCCTTCATCGGAGATACACAGGGCGACGAGTGGGAGAAGTGGCGAAAGCAGTTCCCCGACGCCGACGCGGCGCAGAAGACGTTCCGCAAGTACGTCGCCGAGGAGATCGACCGCCACGGAACGATCCACGTGCTCCGCAAGGGCATCAAGCGCAACGGCTGCCGATTCCAGTTGTGCGCCCCCAAGCCGGCCTCGAACATCAACTCGCTGCTCACCGACCGCTACCAGGCCAATCTCCTCGCCGTCACGCGCCAGCAGCGCTATCACGCCGCTCACAACAACACGCTCGACCTCGTGCTCTGGGTCAACGGCCTCGCTGTCGCCACCGTGGAGCTGAAGAACCCGCTCACCGGCCAGAGCGTCGAACACGCCATAACGCAGTACCGCACCGACCGCGACCCCAAGGACACGTTCCTGTCGAAGCGAGCCGTCGTCCACTTCGCCGTCGATCCCCACCTGGCGTTCATGACCACCAAGCTCGCCGGCGACGACACCCGCTTCCTTCCCTTCAACCAGGGCTACGACGGGCGGCAGGGCAACCCGCCGCCGACCCTCGGCGCCGACGGCGAGACCCGCCACTCGACGGCCTACCTCTGGGACGAGGTGTGGCAGCGCGACGCCTTCCTCGATCTGGTCCTGCGGTTCGTCCACACCGAGGTCGCCGAGCACGGCAAGCAGACCGGCGCCACCATCTTCCCCCGCTACCACCAGTGGGACTGCGTGCTCAAGCTCGAATCCCACGCCCGGGCGCTCGGGGCCGGTCACCGCTACCTCGCCCAGCACTCGGCGGGCTCGGGCAAGTCCAACTCGATCGCCTGGCTGGCGCACCGCCTCCACCAGCTCCACGACGACCACGAGAAACCCGTGTTCGACAAGGTGATTGTCATCACCGATCGCCGGGTGCTCGACGACCAACTCAGCGGGACGGTGCAGCAGTTCGAGACGACGCCCGGCGTCGTCCGCCGAATCGACGGCAAGGACGGCGCCAAGAACAAGGGGCTCGCCGACGCGCTGAAAACCGAGACGGCCCGCATCATCCTCTGCACCCTCCAGACGTTCAGCCACGTCGACAAGGCGCTGGCGGTCGGGCGTCGCAACTACGCGGTCATCGTCGACGAGGCCCACTCCTCCCAGACGGGAGAGGCGGCCGGCGACCTCAAGGGGGTGCTCGGCTCCAAGTCGGAGGAAGAACGCTTGGCGATGGCCGAGAAGGCCGAGGCCGGCGAGCCGATCACCGGCGAGGACCGCATCGCCGAGGCGGTCGCAGCTCGCGGCCACCAGGAGAACCTGTCGTTCTTCGCGTTCACCGCCACGCCCAAGGCCCGAACCGTGGAACTTTTCGGCACGCTCGACACAGCGACCGGTCTCAAGGCGCCGTTCCACGTGTACTCGATGCGGCAGGCGATCGAGGAGAAATTCATCCTCGACGTGCTCCGCAACTACACGACGTTCGACGTGTACTGGAAGGTCCGCCACGCCGGCCGAGTCGACCCCGATGTTCCTAAGGCCAAGGCCTCCGCCGAGATCGCCAAACAGGTCTCCCTCCACGAGCACAACGTCGCCCAGCGGGCAAAGATCATCGTCGACCACTTCCGCCAGCACGTCGCGCACCACCTCGACGGCACAGCGAAGGCCATGGTCGTCACTGCCAGCCGCCTTCATGCCGTCCGGTACAAGGAGGCCATCGACCGGTACCTCGCCGACCTGCACGTCACCGACACCCGGGCCCTCGTCGCGTTCAGTGGCACGGTCGTGAATGCCGACGACCCGGAGCATCCGTTCACCGAGACGTCGATGAACGGGTTTCCCGAAGCGCAGACTGGGGACCGCTTCAAGGGTGAGAAGGGTCTTCCGGTCGACGGATACCAGCTCCTCATCGTCGCTGAGAAGTACCAGACCGGGTTCGATGCACCTCGCCTGCTTGCGATGTACGTCGACAAGAAGCTTGAAGGCGTCAACGCGGTGCAGACACTGGCGCGACTCAACCGAAGCTTCCCGGGCAAGTCCCAGCCGTTCATCCTCGACTTCCGCAACGATGCCGACACCATTACCGAGGCCTTCCGCCCCTGGTACGACACGACCATCGTCGAGCCGGTCGACGCGAACCTCCTTTACCGGCTGCAGGGCAGCCTGCAGATGGCCGGCGTGTTCGGCGACGCCGACGTTGACCACTACTGGGCGGTGTTCGCTCCGGTCGCCGTCAACGCTCGCGCCGGCAACAGCGCCCTCTACCAGGCGTTGGCGGGCCCACGAGAGCGCTACCTCGACGACCTCGACGAAGCCGAGCAGGACGCGTTCCGGAGCGAGCTCGACGGATACTGCCGCGCGTACTCGTTCCTCTCCCAGATCGTCGAATGGACCGATGCCGACCTCGAGAAGCTGTACGTCTTCGCCCGCTCGCTCCTCGCCGACCTTCCCAAGCCTCCCGGCGAGGCTGGTATCGACCTCGGGCGTGAGATCGAGCTGACCCACCTGCGAATCGAGTCGCGAGGCGCCGTGGACGCGGCGATTGGTAGCAACGATCCGTCGCCCCTGGACCCGTTCCCCGGCGGCGGGTCGGGCGGTTCGGGCGACCCGGAAACGGAACGCCTCTCCGCCATCGTCAGCCGGCTCAACGAGAAGTACGGCTACCAGCTGAGCGTGAACGACGCCCTGCTCTTCGAGCAGTTCAAGGGTGACTGGCTGGCGGACGCCGACCTTGCGGCCGCCGCCCGGGCCAACACGTTCGAGAACTTCATGATCCTTTTTGCCCAGAAGTTCATGAGCGTCGTGTTCGGCCGGATGGACATCAACGACGAGATCTTCGCAGCCATCGCCAACAACGAGGCTTTCGCCGCCGACCTCCGCTCCACCTACGGCCGAGACCTCTACGAGCGGCTCAGCGACTCCACCACCGACCCCAACGCGGCCAGCGCCGACGGCCCGTAGCCGCAACACCCGCCCAGCAGGCGCACACCGAGGTCGAGCCACTCGGCGACCAGGTCGTCGGCAGCGAACTCCTGGTCGTGCCAACAGTTGTGCTCCGCATCCCAGCTCCCACCGCCGTTCGGGTAGACGACCAGCGGCAACTCCGTCACCGACCGGATGCGCTCGAGCGCCGGCGCCACGTCGGCCGGCCGGGTGCAGTTCACTCCGACGGCCACCACGCCGGGCACCGCAGCGACCAGCGCCGCCGCATCGGCGACGTCGTGGCCCGAGTGCAGCCGCCCGTCGGCAGCGCACGAGAACGCGATCCACGCCGGTGGACCGCCCGCCGGCAGCGCTCCGAGCACCTCGGCCACTGCCGCCGCCTCGTCGAGGTCCGGGATCGTCTCGACGGCGATGGCGTCGGGCCCCGCCGACAGCAGCACGTCGAGCCGCGGCCGGTGGAACGCCACCAGCTCGTCGACCGTCAGACCGTAGCGACCCCGGTACTCCGAACCATCGTGGAGGATCGCCCCGTACGGGCCGACCGACGCGGCCACGAGCGCGCCGCCGGCCGCCCGAGCGGCGCCCACGCTCGCCCGGAGCGCGTTGGACGCGTCGGCGGCGCTGAGGCCGGCGGCCACGAACCCCTGCTCCGACACCTGGTAGCTGGCGGTGATCAACACCTCGGCGCCGGCCGCCACGAACGCCGCATGCGCGGCGGTCACCTCCGCCGGTGCCTCCAGCAGCAGACGCGCCGTCCAGAGGGAGTCGGTGAGCAGGTGGCCGCGCTCCTCGAGGGCCGTCGACAGTCCACCGTCGAGTCGCACGACGTGGTCGGCCATCAGGCCGGCGAGGCCGCCGAGGTCGGTCCCGCCGCCGAGGTCGGCGAGCCCACTGTCACGATCCATGACCATGTCCCATGATCGCGCCGGGCACTACGGTCTCCCCGTCATGACCGTTCCCTCCACGAACTCCGGCCAGCGCCCCGGCAACGTCCTGTTCATCACGGTCGACCAGTGGCGCGGCGACTCGCTGTCCTGTGTCGGTCATCCGCTGGTCCGGACGCCGAACCTCGACGCGCTCGCCGCCGACGGTGTGCTGTTCGCCCGACACTTCGCCAACACGGCGCCGTGCGGCCCGAGCCGGGCGTCGCTCTACACGGGCATGTACGCCCAGAACCACCGGTCGATCCTGAACGGGACCCCGCTCGACGCCCGCTTCACCAACGTCGCGCTGCTCGCCCGGGAGGCCGGTTACTCCCCTGCGCTGTTCGGCTACACCGACACGAGCGTCGACCCCCGCACGGTCGGGCCGGACGATCCCCGTCTCTCCAACTACGAGGGGATCCTGCCCGGCTTCGACCCCATCGTGAACGACCCCGAGGTGTACGGCTCGCTGGTGTGGGCCGACTGGCTGCGCCGTCAGGGCGTCGACGTTCCGGCGAACCCTCGAGAGCTCTACTGGCCGATCCCCGACTTCCCAGGCTCGACCGAACACGGCGCCACCTGGGCGCCCACGCACTTCGCCTCCGAGCACACCGAGACCGCGTTCATGGTGAGCGAACTCATCGACTGGATCGACGGCCGTACGACCGCCGAGTGGGATGCCGAACCGTTCTTCGTGCACGCCTCCTTCATCCGTCCCCACCCTCCGTACCGCAACCCGGTCGGGTACCACGACCTGTACTCCGCCGACGACGTGCCGCCCTTCGTCGGACACGCCAGCCGTGACGACGAGATCGGCGCCCACCCGCTCAACGCCGTCTCGATCCCGTTGGCCGGGGTCGGTGCCCCTGTCGACGACCTCGATCGCCGCCAGCTCCGGGCCACGTACCACGGGATGCAGACCGAGGTCGACGACCAGCTCGGTCGGCTCTTTGGTCACCTCCGCGAGCGGGGCCTCGAACGCAACACCCTCGTTGTCATCACGAGCGACCACGGTGAGATGGGCGGCGACCACTGGCTCACCGAGAAGCTCGGCTACTGGGACGAGTCGTACCACATCCCCCTGATCGTCCGCGATCCCCGACCCGACGCCGACGCCACCCGCGGCCTGCAGGTCGGCGAGTTCACGGAGTCGGTCGACGTCCTGCCCACGATCCTCGAGTGGATCGGGGTTCCGATTCCCGACCAGGTCGACGGACGCCCGCTCACCCGGTTCGTGCACGCGGGCGTCGCACCCCCTCACTGGCGCGACGCCGTCTTCTGGGAGTGGGCGTTCAACGACCCCGAGCATCGATTCAGCGAGTTCCTGCTGAACGCTCCGGCCGAGCACTGCTCGCTCAACGTCGTCCGCACCGACGAATGGAAGTACGTGCAGTTCGCCGGCGCCGCCGAGGCCATGCCGCCGCTGCTCTTCGACCTCGTCAACGACCCACACCAACTGGTCAACCTCGCCGACGACCCGGCCCACACACCTCAGGTCGCGGACTGCCTCCGTCGCCTCGTCCGGTGGCGGATGCAGCACGACGAACGGACGATGAGCACCTACCACCTCAGCGAGTCACGGGGCCTGCTCCACGTCGCCGACCCTCGCCGGTAGGTTCCCGGCCGCCCGGAGGCGGGCACGGGGGACATCCGAGCCGCGCGGGTGCCGGTGTGGGAACGTGGGACCAGCCGTACCGCACACGACAGAACTGGTGTCGAACCTTCCATGACCGGCGTCGCCGATCCCCCCTCGAGCGCACCGCCCTCGCCGGGACGGCGCCGCCGAGCACGTCCTCCCGTGCCGCGAGAGTTCGCGCACCTCCCCGCGCTCGACGGCCTCCGGGCGCTCGCCGTGCTGGCCGTGGTGCTCTACCACGCCGATGTCGTCCTGGTCGGCGGCGGGTTCCTCGGCGTCGAGGTGTTCCTGGTGATCAGCGGATACCTGATCGCATCGTTGCTGCTCCACCAACGCGACGTCAGCGGCGGGATCGCGCTGCGCCGCTTCTGGCTCGGCCGGGTCCGGCGGCTGGTCCCGGCGGTTACCGTGCTGGTGCTGGGCTGCATCGCCGCCGCCGCGGTGTTCGCACCCGACGCGCTGCGACAGCTCCGGACGGATCTGCCGGGCGCCGTCCTCTACGTGTCGAACTGGACGCAGATCCTCCACGACGAGTCGTACTTCCTCGCCGCCGGCCGACCGCCGCTGCTGCGCCACCTGTGGTCGCTCGCCGTGGAGGTGCAGTTCTACGCCGTGTTCCCGTTCGTCATGGCCGTCGCCGGTGCACGCCTGCGGCGCCGCCACCTGTTCGTCGGTGCCGGGCTCGGGGCGGTGGCGTCGGCGCTGCTCATGGCCGCGCTCTACCACCCGTCGGCGGACCCGTCGCGGGTGTTCTTCGGCACCGACACCCGAGCGTCGGGCCTTCTCGTCGGTGTTGCCCTCGCGGCGATCTGGCCGGCGCAGCGCTTTCGCCCGACCCGTGTGCCGGCCGCGGCGCAGCGAACGCTCGACATCACCGGCGGGCTCGCGCTCGTCGTCCTCGTCGGCACGTTCCTGTGGGTGAACGAGTTCGACCCGTTCGTGTACCGAGGCGGATTCCTGCTCGTCGACCTCGCGACGATGGTGCTGATCGCGGCGGCGGTGCATCCTGCCGGACGCCTGGTCGGGATGCTCGGCATCCGTCCGTTGGCGTGGATCGGGCAGCGCTCCTACAGCCTCTACCTGTGGCACTGGCCGGTGATCGTCCTCACCCGCCCCGACCTCGACGTCGACATCCACGGCACGGCGTTGCTGATCCTCCGGTTGGTGCTGTCGTTCGCACTCGCCGAGCTCTCGTACCGCTTCGTCGAAGCGCCGTTCCGCAGCGGTGCACTCGGCCGGGTCGTCGGTGCCTACCGTCGCCCGTCGTCGCCCCAGGAGCGACTCCGGGCCCGCTGGTTCGTCGGCTTCGCGTCCGCCGCCCTCGCGACCAGCGCCGTGATCACCGCCTGGCCCGATCTTCCCGACGCCGACTCCGGGCTGGCGGACCAACCGACCGAGGTCATCGACGTGGCACCGACCGCCGCGCCGACGACCGCTGTGGTGTCGACGACGGCCGACCCGACCGCCCCGATCACCCCGCCGACGACCGCTGCGCCCACCACAACCACGATCCCGGTGGGGGTCCTCGCCGTCGGTGACTCCGTCATGGCCGGCGCGGTCGACCCGATGCGCACACTGATCGGTTCGCTCACCGTGAACGCCAAGATCTCGCGAGCGTGTGGCGAGGCCGTCCGCATCGTCCGGGCATCCCTCGCCGACGGCTCGCTGCCGCAGACCGTCGTCGTGCACATGGGCACGAACGGGCCCTGCACCGAGACCGAGCTCGACGACCTCGTTGCGCTCACGGCCGACCGCCGGCTCGTCCTCGTCGACGTGGCGGCGCCGCGCCCGTGGGAGCACCTCGCCAACGAACGGATCGCTGCGGCCGTCGCCCGGGCGCCGGGCGTCGGCCTCGCCGACTGGAAGTCACGCTCCGACGGACATCCCGAATGGTTCGTCGCCGACGGGGTGCACCTGACGCCGGCCGGGCGGCTCGCCTATGCAGCGCTGGTCAGCGAGGCGATCGGCTGATCAGGCGACGGGCACCAGGCTCGGTGCCCGACCGTCGAGATCGTCGATGATGCCGGCCAGGGCGACCGGGGACTCCTGCATGATCTGGTGGCCCACACCCTCGAGCTCGACGAGGGTCGCGCCGGGGATCAGCTCGGCCAGTTCGCGGGCGTGGCCGGGCGGCGTGATGCGGTCGGCGTCGCCGACCACGACGGTCGTCGGCATGTCGACGAACGGCAGCACCTGTCGCACGTCGTGGGCGGCGAGAGCGTTGCCCGCTTCGATCATCGACGCGGTCGCCATGTCGGCCGACATCCGGCGCACGGCGTCGATCATGTCGGCGGTGGCCGACGGGCCGAACGCGGTGCGGAGGAGCACCGCGGAGAGGTCGTTGTCGTGCCACGGGTACCGCGGCGACGGCCGGCGCAGCCCGGCGAGCAACGCTCGGCCGGCGAGCCCGTACAGCGTCTTGAGGTTGCCTCGGCTGAACGACTTGTCGGTGGCGCAGCCGCTCGTGGCGACGAAGCACAGCGCACTCACCCGGGCAGCCAGTTCGTCGCTGTGCCGTCCAACGAAGTGCCCGAGGGTCATGCCGCCCATGGAGTGGCCCACGAGGATCGCGTCGTCGAGATCCAGTTCGCGAAGGAGCATGGCGAGGTCCGACGCCGTGGCCTCGAGCGATACTCCGTCGCGCCCGGCGCGCGACTCACCGTGTCCGCGCATGTCCCACGCAACCACGCGATACCGGTCACGCAACAACGAGATCAGCGCCGACCACACCCACCACTGGAGCGTCACGCCGTGCAACAGCACGACGGGCCGACCGGCGCCGGCCTCGACGACATGGAGCTCACCGCCATCGGCGGTCGGGAGATGGTGATGGGCCAGCTCGCCGGCGGACGCAAAGAGCGCGTCGAGCTCGGGATCGTGGTGGTGACGGATGCGGGTGCCGGCGACCTTGACGGCCGACACACCGGCGAGTGCGACCATGCCGAGACCGATCAGGCCGCCGGCGGGCTTACTGAGCTTCACCGATGGCCCTCTCGATCTCGTTGTGGTCGGTCCGTGGGGCTCGGGAATCAGTCGATCGGAAGCCGCGCGAACAGCTCGATCTTCTTTTCCTCGAACTCTTCGAACGTGATGTCCTCGTTCTCGAACTGCTGGTGGATCTTCTCGATCAACTCGAGCAGCTCGGCGGCGGAGAGTTGCTTGTCCTCATCGCCCATCAGCGCTGCGACTTCATCGGGATCGACCGTGGTATCGGGATCCTCCGTCGTCGGCGGCACACCATTGATGCGCTTGTCGCGCTTTGCAGCTGCCTTCGCCTTCTTGGCGCGGTCTCGCTGCAACTTTTCAAAACTCGTTCGTTGTACGCCCATCTCGGGCTCCCTTCACACGACTTCAGCCAGTCAGAAACTTCCTGTGGATCTCACGAGCATGACGAAGCCGCCGGCGAAGTCGCCGGCGGCCCCGTCACACGCGAAGTCTCAGATGACTCGGACGTTCTGGGCTTCTTCGCCCTTGCGACCCGGCGCAGTGTCGAACTCGACCTGCTGGCCCTCTTCGAGCGACTTGTAGCCGCTGCCCTGGATGTTGGAGTAGTGGACGAAGATGTCGTCCTGCTGCTCACGTGCGATGAAACCGAAGCCCTTTTCAGCATTGAAGAACTTCACAGTGCCTGTTGCCAACGTACTCTCTCTTCTACTTGCGTGGCCCCCTGTTTGACGACCACAGCGGACAGCTTAGGGGGTCCGACCGCCGAAAGGCCCGTCGGGGTCCGATCATCGTGGTCCGACCGCCCCGAGCGCCTCCCCCAAACGCCCGACGGCGCGGTGCAGATCGCCGGCCGACAGGGTCGTGAAGCACATTCTCATTCGGTCGCTCGGGGCGTCGTCGGGGGCGAACGCCGCGCCCGGCACGAAGGACACGCCGGCGTCGAGCGCACGGTCGAACAGGTCCGACGTGGACGACCCGTCGCGCAGCCGCGCCCACAGGAACATGCCCCCGTCGGGTCGGCGTGCCTCGACCCGATCGCCGACCAGTTCCTCGATCGCATCGACCAACGCGGTGGACCGGTCGCGGTAGCTCGTGCGGATCCGTTCGAGATGGTCCGCCATGAACGCCGGATCGCCCAGCACGTCGGCGGCGAGGAGCTGGTCGAGCGAGCTCGTGTGCAGGTCGGCGGACTGCTTCAACTTCACGACCGCGTCGAGGAGCCACGCCGGCCCGCGCATCCACCCGAGCCGGAGGCCGGGCGACAGGACCTTCGACGCCGAGCCGAGCGTGACCACCCGATCGCTGCCGACGGCAGCGGCAGCGATCGAGCCGATCGACGTGGTGTGTTCACCGGCCCATCGCAGCTCGCCGTACGGGTTGTCCTCCAGCACGACGAAGCCGTACCGCGCCGCGAGCTCGACGAGGGCGACGCGCCGGTCGTGCGCCAGGGTCGCGCCGGTGGGGTTGGCGAAGTCGGTGACGACCGAGACGAGCTTGGGGCGTAGACCGGCGGCGAGGTCCGCCGCGAGCCGGTCGACCCGGAGCCCCTCGTCGTCGCCGTCCACCGGGTGCAGGACCGCCCCGTTGGCGCGGTACGACTGGAGCGACCCGAGATAGCTCGGGTGCTCGACGACCACGACATCGCCGGGGTCGAGCAGGGCCCGGGCGACGAGGTCCAGTCCCTGCTGCGAACCGGTACAGATGACGATGTCGTCGACCGCGGCGCCGAGCCGATGGGCGACGACGGTGCGCAGCTCGAGCATCCCCTCGGTCGGTCCGTACTGGAGCGAGCGAGGGCTGATCACTCGTTCCGTCGCCGCGGCGAGGCGCTCCACCGGCAGGAACTCTGCAGCGGGCAGACCGCCAGCGAGCGACAACGTGTCGGGACGGTCCACGAGCCGCAACAGGTCGCGGATGACCGACGACGTCGATGAACGAGCGCGGGCGGACAACAGGGTGGCGGCGGACTCCATCGCCGGATCCGACCACGGTTGGGGCCCGACCGACAGAGCGCACCCAACATGGGACCGCGAGTCACAGGTTGGCTGTGCTCGAATGCACCCCGTGATCGCGGACCAGGAGCTGCCCCACTTCCTTCGCGCCCGCCGGGGCGCCGTGCAGCCCGCCGACGTCGGGTTGCCGCCGGGGGGTCGCCGTCGCACGCCGGGCCTCCGCCGCGAGGAGGTCGCGATGCTCGCCGGCGTCTCGGTCAGTTGGTACACCTGGCTCGAACAGGGGCGACCCATCAACGTGAGTCTGGAAGTGCTCGACGCGCTCGCCCGGGTGCTCCGACTCGACCCCGCTGAGCGAGACCACCTGGTGGAACTGGCCGGCCACTCGATCCGCCACACCGGTACACCGGCGGGCGCCGACGTCCCCGAATGGGCCGAGCGGCTGCTCTCCTCGGTCGACCCAGCTCCCGCCTACCTGCTCGGGCCAACGTGGGAGTACCTGGCGTGGAACGCCGCAATGGAGCACCTCTTCCCCCCGCTCGCCGACCTTCCCACCAACGAGCGCAACCTCGTGTGGGTGATGTTCGCGATGCCCGAGACCCGCGACCTCATCGTCGACTGGTCGACCGAGGCCCGCCGAGTGCTCTCGCAGTTCCGCGCCGACATCACGCCCTGGCGGGACGAGCCCGCCGTCGTCGATCTCGTGGCACGCCTGCGCTCGGTCAGCTCCGAGTTCGACGAGTGGTGGGAGCGTCACGACGTCGCCGGCTTCGAGACCAGACTGAGAAGGTTCAACCATCCCACCGACGGGCAGTTGACCTTCGAGTACCAGCAGCTGATCCCCGCGGGGCGCACCGATCTCCGGTTCGTCGTCCAGCTCCCGATCAGCGACCACCCGACCACCGAACACGAGGAGCCCGACGACGATGCAGATTGAGGTGTGGTCCGACGTGATCTGCCCGTGGTGTTACATCGGCAAGCGCCACCTGGAACTCGCACTCGCCGAGTTCGAGCACGCCGACGAGGTCGAGGTGATCTGGCGGGCGTTCGAGCTCGATCCCGGCGCGCCGACCGACAGCGTCGCCGACCTCGCCTCCACGCTGGCGGCGAAGTACGGCACCGACCGTGACGGCGCCATCGCCATGATGGACCGTGTCGCATCGGTGGCCGAGGGCGTCGGGCTCCACTACCGCTTCGACCTGGCCCACCGGTCGAACACGTTCGACGCCCACCGGGTCATCCACCTCGCGCTCGACGAAGGTGGGGCGGCGTTGCAGGACGCCGTCAAGGAGCGACTCCTCGCCGGGTACTTCACCGAGGGTGCCGACCTCGCCGACCGGAACGTCCTCGTGAAGCTGGCGGCGGAGGCCGGGCTCGACGCCGAGACCGTCACCGGCATGCTGGCGTCCGACGCACTCGCGACCGAGGTCCGCGCCGACGAAGCGCAGGCCCGCGAGTACGGCATCTCGGGCGTCCCGTTCTTCCTCATCCCCGGCGCCGGCGGGGTGTCGGGTGCACAGCCCCCGGACCGCCTGTTGCTGATGCTGCAGCGGGCCTGGGACAAGATCGGCGCCTGAACCCGGCCCGAACCGGCCGTGAGCCGATACCCTCACCCTGATGAAGCGGGCGGGGGTCGAACAGGTGGAACCGACGCGAACCGACGGCCCGTTCGTCAGCCGGGCTCCGAAGCTCGGGTACTTCCCTCCGTTCGACGGTGTGCGCGGCGGGGCGATGATCATGGTGCTGTTGGCGCACCTCTCGTACTCGCAGTTCGCCTCGTTCGCCGCGAGCGTCGACATGTTCTTCGTGATCAGCGGGTTCCTCATCACCACCCTGCTGCTCGAGGAGCACCGCAAGACCGACCGCGTCGACATGGGCGAGTTCTACTGGCGCCGCGCCTTCCGCCTCTTCCCCATGCTCTACGCGACGCTCGCCGCGACCGTGCTGGGCGCCCTCGCCACGGGCAAGGCTCAACTGTTCAAGGAGGCGTGGCAGGACGCGCTCGCCGCCGGGCTGTACGTGTACCACGTGGTGCATCCCGTGGGCATCGAGATCAACACGAGCCAGTTCCCCCACCACCGGCCACTGGTCCAGCTCTGGTCACTGTCGGTCGAAGAGCACTTCTACCTCGTCGCTGCCGTGCTGACGGTGGTCGTCGTCCGCCACCGGCTGCCCAAGGTCCTGATCGGTGTGTTCATGGGCATCTGGCTGTTCGTCGGCGTCGCCCGCCTCGCCGGCCACGTCGGCCCTCGACTCATGTGGTACCAGCGCCCCGACAGCCTGCTCGTGGGCGTCTGCGTCGCCTACCTGCACGCCCTCATGCCGCCCGAGCTGAGCGCACGGGCCGCCCGGCTCCTGCGAGCGCTCGGTCTCCTCGCGCTGGGCGTCATCGTCGTCGTCGTTTTCATCGGCACCGGCCTCGCACCGCTCCGTATCCGGTTCCAGTTCTCGCCGTTCGACGGCACATCGCAACTGCGCGACGGGTGGTACTGGGGTCGCTTCGGCTTCTCGATGGTCAACATCTCGCTCGGAGTGCTGCTGTTGGCGATGGTGCGAAACGGCGAGTGGATCGTGTCCCGCTTCATGTCCTGGCGTCCGCTCCGGGAAGTCGGCATCCGCAGTTACTGCATCTACCTGATCCACGTACCGCTGGCCGTCATCATGTTCGAGCAGTGGGGCGAGCGCGACTCCAAGGGAGAGTTCAAGCCCGACCCGGTGCTGTTCCTGTCCTACATCGTCGCCCTGGTCGTGCTGACCCAGCTGTCGCACAAGTACCTCGAGCAGCCGCTCATGCGGAAGGGCAAGGAGCTCCGCTCCCGCCAGAAGGCCGCAGCTTCCTAGAGCAGGCCCTTGCAGGTGTCCTCGGAGATGATCCGGGTGATCACGTTGAGGTCGCTGTCCTTGCAGGTGCGGCTGATCGGGAGCTGGCGCCACTCGCCCGACTCGATGAGCGCGTCGACCTTGTCGTTCGGCTCCAGGTAGATCATGAACCAGACCTTGCCCGCAACGATCGGGGCTTCGACGATCGTTGCCTCCTCGGGGAGGTCCTGGAGGTTGGCCGTCGAGTACATCGCCGCCAGCTCGCTGAGGCGGTAGTCGGCGCGGTCGGGATCGTCGTTCACGAACGTCGGCAGGCCGGCGATGAGCGTCACGTCCTTGTCGACGAGCTGTTGCACCGTCGCCATGCGCACGTGGCCGGGGTAGTACAGCGGGATCTGGATGCCGTCGGTCGCGATCTCTTTGTCGGCGAGGCCCAACATGTCGACGACGGGGAGCTCGGAGTAGTACGAGATGACGCCGAGCGGCTGGATGGCGATCTTGGGCTGACCCGCGGCGAGCTCACCGCCGGGGAACTCGTCGCGCAGGTACTTGCCGAGGCCGATCCAGGCCGTCTTCGACTCGCTCGGCCAGTGGTTGAGCTCCTTGAAGGTGAGCACGGGGTACGCCACGACCGTCGGGGCGATCATGTGCAGAC
>CALMLJ010000500.1 GCA_937868025.1 uncultured Acidimicrobiaceae bacterium | reverse complement strand
CCCGAGGACACGTACGGCATCGACCCCGCCATCTACCACCGCCGTTGGCTGATCCTGTCGGTCCTCTGCATCAGCCTCGTCACGATCGTCGTCGCGGTCAGCTCGCTCAACGTCGCGATCCCCACGATCATCCGGGAGCTGGGAGCGAACTCCACCGAGTCACTCTGGATCATCGAGGCCTACGCCCTCGTCTTCGCCGGGGTGCTGCTCCCCGCCGGCGCCCTCGGCGACCGCTTCGGCCGCAAGTGGGCACTGCTCGGCGGCCTCGTCATCTTCGGCGGCATGGCCCTCGTCGCCAGCTTCGCCGGATCGCCGGCCCAGCTGATCGCCGCCCGTGCCGTGATGGGCATCGGCGCTGCCCTCATCATGCCGGCCACCCTCTCGATCATCACCAACGTCTTCCCGCCCCACGAGCGGCAGCGAGCGATCGCGACGTGGGCCGGTCTCGCCGGCGCCGGCGGCGCCATCGGCCCCCTGATGAGCGGCATCGTGCTGAACGCCGGTTGGTGGTGGGGTTCGGTGTTCCTCGTGAACATCCCCCTCGTCGTTGTCCTGATCGGCCTCGTGTGGTTCCTCGTGCCGAACTCCAAGAACCCCAACGGCGAAGCGCTCGATCCTCCCGGGGCCCTGTTCTCGGTCATCGCGCTCGGTGGCCTGGTCTTCGCCATCATCGAGGGTCCCGAGTGGGGCTGGCTCAGCGGCGGCGTCATCGGCACGTTCGCCCTCGCGCTCGTCGGCGGTGCGGCGTTCATCGCCTGGGAACTTCGCGCCGCTCACCCGATGCTCGATCCGCGCCTCTTCAAACTCCGCGGGTTCGGCATGGGCAGCCTGGCCATCACGCTCGCGTTCTTCTGCATGTTCGGAACGTTCTTCCTGATCTCCCAGTACCTGCAGTTCGTGCACGGGTACTCGGCGCTCGGCAGCGCGGTGCGCACGCTGCCGTCCGCGGTCGTGATGATCATCGTGTCGCCCCGCAGCCCGAAGATCGTGGCCCGGTTCGGGGTGCGCAACTGCGTGCGGGGCGGGTTCGGCCTCATCACCCTCGGCTTCGTCGGCATGTCGACCCTCGGGGTCACGAGCGCCTACTGGCACCTCGCGATCTTCCTCTGTGTGATGTCGACGGGCATGGCCACGCTGATGGCACCGGCGAGCGGCATGATCGTGTCGTCGTTGCCCCTGTCGAAGTCCGGGGTCGGGTCGGCCGTCAACGACGTGACCCGGGAAGTCGGTGGCGCGTTGGGCATCGCCATCATGGGATCGGTGTTGGCGTCGGGGTTCAGCTCCAAGATGGCGGACCGGATCAAGGACCTTCCGATCCCGGCCGGTCCCCGCGAGTTGATCGAGGACTCGATCGGCAAGGCGTTCGGTGTGTCCGACGAGGCCGTCCGATCCGGCCTCATCCCGCGGTCCGCCGGCGAACTCATCCACGACTCCGCCCGCGAGGCCTTCGTCAACGGCAGCCGCATCGCCTTCTTCGTGGCGGCCGCCGTCGCTGCGGTCGGTGCGCTCGTCGCCGGCAACCTCATCCCCGACGAGACACCGGAGCACGGCAGCGTCGTCGATCCGGTTCCGGCGTCGGCCGGGTGATCGGCTCGTGACCGCAGCGGAGCGGTCGGGTCTCGATCCTCGCGTCGCGCGGAGTCGCGCCGCGGTGATCGAGTCCGCCCTGGAGCTCCTCGGCGACGCCGGCTACGGCGGGACGAGCATCGACGCGATCTCCCGCCGCTCCGGCGTGGCCCGCACGACCATCTACCGGCACTGGCGCTCGCTGGCCGAGATCGTGCACGAGGCCGCGATGACCACGGTCGGAGTGAAAGCCGTCCCCGACACCGGGGATGCCCGTGCCGATCTCCGAGCCCACCTCGGCGAGCTCGCCGCGAAACTGAACAGCGGGGCGTGGGGACGCATGCTGCCCGTGCTCGTCGACGCGGCGTTCCGGGACGAGGAGATCCTCGAGCTCCAGCGCCGCTCCACCGCCGAACGCAAGGCGGCGGCGATGGCCATCGCGGCGCGGGGGGTGGAACTGGGCCAGATCCGCGACGACGTCGACCTGGTCCTCTGTGGGGAGATGCTCGTCGGTCCGATCTTCACGCGTCACCTCGTGACGCACCTGCCGATCACCGAGGCCTTCCTCGACGACCTGATCGAGGCCACGTTCCGCATGATCGGCGCCTGATCTCCGGCGCCGATCCCGACGGCCGCGGTTGAGTCTCGTGTCCCCCGGGTACATCGGGGCATGGAGATCATCAGGAACGACGACGGCACATTGACGGTACCCGTGGAACCGGACCGGCAGGCGGTCGAGGCCGCTGCCGAGAGCGGGGAGACCCTCACTGCCACCACGATGACGCTGCATCCGGGCGAAGGTGGTTACGACGAGGCGCTGTCCGAATGGGACCTTCAACAGCACGACGGCCAGGCCGCCGTGTCGACCGCGTCGGGCCGCGAGGCGGCGATGCACGTGATCCACGAGGTCGCCGCCGACCCCGACATCGACATCGCCGACGCCGTCGAGGAGTTGGACGATCCCGACGCCAGCGCCGAGGCGCTGCGCCACGTCCTCGTCGGGGGTGTCCATTCCGTCGAGGACTTCGCGGCCGAGGTGGCCGACCACGAAGGCGGTGACGTGTTGCCGCCGCACGAGGTGACGAAGATCATCGGCGAGGTCCTCGCGGAGATCGACAGCTGAGGTTCGTGCTCGCTGAGGATGGTGCGCCAGCGCGCCCGAATCGGGCCGCGGCGACACCATCCTCTGCAACGCGGCGGATCACGGGCAGGCGCCGACGCCGGGCACCGCTCATCTCGTAGGTCCCGCGTGCCCTCACACCGAATGATCTGACGAACCACCTCCGGATCGGCCAAGATCAGACCGGGACCGGTTGCCGCCGGTCCCGGAGCGCCGGAAGGAGGCCGCCATGAAGGATGAACTCGTCGCGGCCCTGCACGGGCCTGCCGAGCAGCTCGCGGCGCTCCTGTCGGAGCGTCGTGACGAGCTGCCCGAGGTGTGGGCGCTCAAGACGCTGTCGGAGGATCCCGTCGGCGACCTCCACAAGGACAACTTCGCCCACACGGTCAAGGTCGTGGAGCAGTGTGGCGACACCGGCGACGTCACGTTGCTGGCGGCGCTCTTCCACGACGTGGGAAAGCCGCTGACTCGCCGCGTCGAGCGAGGCGAGGTCACGTTCCATGGTCACGAGATCGTCGGGGCCAAGCTGATCCGCAAGCGGTTCGCCGTGCTCGAGCTCGATCCCGAACCGGTGATCCGCACGATCATGATCGCAGCGCGAGCACAGTCCTATCTCGACTCGTGGACCGACTCGTCGGTGCGGCGCATCCGGCTCGACGCCGGCGACGACTGGGACCACGCGATCCGCCTCGCCCACTCCGACGTCACCTCACGGCATGCATACGTCCACCGTCGTGTGCACCAGACCGTCGACGCGCTCACGACCCGATCCGACGACCTACTGGTCGAGGACGCCCGCAAGGCGGAGCGACCCGTGCTCAACGGTGACGACCTCGCCGAGCTCGGCGTGCCCCGCGGTCCGGAGATGGGGCGCCTGCTCAAGTGGCTGCTCGAGGAGAACCGGGCCGGACGCCTCACCGAGCGGCCCGAGGCCGAGGCCGCGATCCGCTCCCACTTCTGAGCGCCGCACCGCGCCGGATCAGGAACGCAGTTCCGGCCTCGTCGCGATCGCATCGATCGCCTCGGGATTGGCCAGCGCGCTGGTGTTGCGCACCTCACGGCCGTTGACCGCGTCGGTCACGGCGAGCTCGGCGAGTTTGCCCGAACGCGTCCGCGGCAGGTCGTCGACGGCGAGGACCACGGCCGGCACATGGCGCGGCGTGCACCCCACCCGGATGGTGTGTTTGATCTCGGCGGCCAGCTCGTCGTCGAGCGCCACGCCAGGAGCAAGACGCACCAGGAGCACGATGCGCGAGTCGTCCTCCCAGTCCTGGCCGAAGACCAAGCTCTCGACGACGGAGTCGACCTGCTCGACGCGCCGGTAGATCTCGGCGGTGCCGATGCGCACACCGCCGGGGTTGAGCGTGGTGTCGCTGCGACCGTGCACGATCATGCCGCCGTGCTCGGTCCACGACGCGAAGTCGCCGTGGCTCCACACACCGGGGTTCTTGTCGAAGTAGGCGGCGCGGTAGCGCGAACCGTCGTCGTCGGCCCAGAAGCCGAGCGGCATCGAGGGGAACGGAGCCGTGCACACCAGTTCGCCGCGCTCGTCGACCCCGGCGGGTCGGCCCTGCTCGTCGAAGATGTCGACCGCCAT
>CALMLJ010000499.1 GCA_937868025.1 uncultured Acidimicrobiaceae bacterium | reverse complement strand
CCGCTCGCCAACCCGGTGTCGGGGTGGGAGCGGGCGGTCGACCACGCCCTGGCCGATCCGCTCGTGTGCGACTTCGTGACCCCGAGCCCCCTCATCGCAGCCAACGCCACGATCGCCGCATACGCGGCGCCGTCGTTCCCTGCCGGTCGGCCGCTGCTCGAGTGCATCAACGACCTGAACCACCGCATCTACACCGACTTCAACTACCGGCCGGGGTGGACGACCGTGTCGACGCCGCTCGCCGAGGTGATCGAGTCACGACGCGGTGTATGCCAGGACTTCGCCCATCTCGCGATCGCCTGCATTCGCTCCATGGGGCTCGCCGGCCGGTACGTGAGCGGCTACATCGAGAACCTCCCGCCGGAGGGACAACCGAAGATGGTCGGCGCCGACGCATCGCACGCCTGGGCGTCGGTGCGCGACGCCGAGGGGATGTGGATCGACCTCGACCCGACCAACGATCTCGTCGAACCGGTGTCGCACATCACCGTGGCGTGGGGCCGCGACTACTCCGACGTTGTGCCCCTCAAGGGGGTCGTCACGTCGACCGGTGGGCGGACGGTGATGAGCGTCGCGGTCGAGGTTCGGCGCCGCACGCCCGCAGACGAGCGGAAGCCACGTGCAGGCGCTCACGACGAGGTCGTCGCGCCGACGAGCGCCGCCTGACTCGGCCACAACCGAGGTCGATCGCCGTTAGTCTCACGTTCACGTTGGGAATGACCAGGGGGAGAACATGACCGATGCACCGGAGGTGCAGAAGCTGACGACGTCGTCGCGCGATCGCAACGAGACGCGCGCCAGCCTCGAGCAGTGGCTCATCGAGCGGCTCGGCCCCGATGCCGACGCCCGCATCACCGAGTTCGTCGTGCCCGAGGGCAACGGGATGTCGAGTGAGACGATCCTGTTCGATGCCGACTGGACCGAGGACGGCGAGCGGTCGAACCACCGCCTCGTGATGCGCCTCGCGCCCGCCGCCGACTCGTTCCCCGTCTTCCCCAAGTACGACCTCACCCAGCAGTTCGAGACGATCCGACTCATCGCCGAGCACACCGACATCCCGGTGCCCGAGGTGCTGTGGGACGAGCCGGGCCTCGAGACGCTCGGCGCACCGTTCTTCGTGATGCGACGCGTCGACGGCATCGTCCCTCGTGACGTCATGCCGTACACGTTCGGCGACAACTGGGTGTACGACGCCAGCCCGGAGCAGCTGTGGACCCTCACGCACTCCACCGCCGAGGTGCTCGCGAAGCTCCGGGAGATTCCCGACCCGACGACCACGTTCGCCCTGCTCGAACAGCCCGGACACGAGTCGGAGTCGCCGTTGCGACGTCACGTCAACGACAGCCGGGCCTGGCTCGACTGGTCGGTCGGCGACGAGCCGTCACCGCTGCTCGACCGCTGCTTCCAGTGGCTCGAGGACCACTGGCCCGAGGTGGAGCCGCCCGCCACCGTGAGCTGGGGCGACGCCCGCATCGGCAACATCATGTACGACGACTTCCGACCGGTCGCGGTGCTCGACTGGGAGATGGCGGCGCTCGGCCCCGCCGAGATCGACCTGGCCTGGTTCATCTTCCTCCACCGCTTCTTCGACGACCTCGCCGTGCTGTTCGGGATGGAGGGCATGCCCAACTTCGTCGACCGCGACGAGGTCATCGCCGCGTACACCGCCATCTCGGGGTACACGCCGACCGACATGGACTGGTACCTGATGTACGCGGCCACGAGGCACGGCATCGTGTTCACCCGCACCAGCCGGCGCGCCGCCCACTTCGGCGATGCGCCGATGCCCGACAACCCCGATGACGCCATCATGCACGCCCCCACCCTCGAGGCGATGATGGCCGGCACCTACTGGTCGGATCTCGCTGCACGCCAGAAGTAGGGTCCGGGCGCAGCCCACCACCACACCAGGAGTTCCCCATGGCCAGCATCACCCTCGGCGGCAACCCGATCGAGACCTCGGGCGACCTGCCCGCCACCGGCACCGTCGCTCCCGAGTTCCACCTCGCCGGCGCCGACCTCTCCACCATCTCGTCGAGCGACGTCGCCGGCCAGCGGGTCGTGCTCAACATCTTCCCGAGCGTCGACACTGCGGTGTGCGCGATGAGCGTGCGGAAGTTCAACGAGGCCGCCGGC
The DNA here is from genome assembly GCA_937868025.1 of uncultured Acidimicrobiaceae bacterium. The sequence goes on along the minus strand of CALMLJ010000499.1, from coordinate 161 downwards.
AACCTCGACAACACCACGGTGCTGTGCGTGTCGGCCGACCTGCCGTTCGCGGCGGCGCGGTTCTGCGGTGCCGAGGGCCTCGACCAGGTCAAGACGGCGTCGACGTTCCGCTCCCCCGCCTTCGGTGAGGCCTACGGCGTGACCATCCTCGACGGGGCGTT
>CALMLJ010000498.1 GCA_937868025.1 uncultured Acidimicrobiaceae bacterium | reverse complement strand
GCTTCGAGGAACTCGGCGATCCGCTGGGCGGTCCCCGACTGCCGCTCGTGGCGGATCGGGAGTGTGCGGAGCCCGCGGATGGCGTTCATCGCATCGAAGGGCGACGCGTTGGCGCCGTGCAGCACGGCGAAACCCCAGAGCCAGTCGATCAGCTCGCGTTCGCCCACCACGGCGCCGATCGTCGCGTCGTTGTGACCGGCGATGGACTTGGTCGCCGAGTGGACGACGAGGTTCACGCCGTACTCGAGCGGCCGCTGGCCGATCGGGGTGGCGAAGGTGGAGTCGACGACGGTGATCGGACCGGCGATGGCGCCGAAGCGTTCCAGGTCGACCAGCGCGAGGCGGGGATTCGCCGGCGTCTCGGCGAAACAGAGCATCGTGCGACCCGGGATGATCGCGGCGTCCCACGCGTCGGGATCGGTGCCGTCCACGTAGGTGACGTCGATGTTGAACCGGGGGCAGACCGCGTTGAACAGCACCTGGGTACCGCCGTAGAGCTGCCGTTGCGTGACGATGTGGTCGCCGCTCGACACCAGGCCCAGGACGATCGCGGAGATCGCCCCCATGCCCGACGAGAACGCCCGAGCCGCCTCGCCGCCCTCCATCTCCGCCATGGCGGACTCGAACGCGCAGACCGTCGGGTTGCCGTACCGGCTGTAGAACTCGCTCGCCCGCGTGGTCGTGGCCATGCGATGGGCAGTGGCGGAGTCGGGGGTCACGAACGCCGAACTGGCCCACAGGACCGGCGCCAACGCGCTGCCGTTCGCGCCGCGACCGGCACGGATCGCCGTGGTGTCGAGGTGGGGTGCGGGATCGGTCATCGTGAACCTCCGATGAGGGTGCGGTCTTGGACGCTGGCGTCGACGAACGCCTCGAGGATCGGGGCGATCTGCTGCAGCTCGATGAGGAAGCCGTCGTGGCCGTCGGGGCTCGTGATCTCGTAGAACCCACAACGGATACCGGCCAGGACCAGGAGGTCCCGCAACTGCTCCTGCTGGTACGGCGGGTAGAGCATGTCGCTGTCGATGCTCATGATCACGGCGGGGCCGGTCATGCGGCGGACGGCGGCGGCGAGACCACCGCGGCCGCGGCCGAGGTCGTGGAGGTCCATGGCCTTGTTGAGCCGCAGATAGGAGTTGGCGTCGAAACGCCGAACGAGCTTGTCGCCGTGGTAGTCGAGGTAGCCCTCGACGTCGAAGCGTTGATCGAGCCGGAATCCGTCCGGGCCGTCGAGGCGGTCGAGGAGCCGACGACCGAACCGGTCGGCGAACGCACCCTCGGACCGGTAGTGGATCTGGGCGATCTCCCGGGCCAGCTTGAGGCCGGAATGGGGCCCTTCACCGGGGCCGGCGTCGTAGTAGTCGCCGCCCCGGAACGCCGGGTCGGCCAGGATGGCGCGGCGGCCGACCATCGACCAGGCGATCTGCTGGGCGCTCGCTGCCGCCGAGGTCGCAATGGCGAGGATGGACGACACCCGGTCGGGGAACATGGCGGCCCACTCGAGGACCTGCATCCCACCCATCGAGCCGCCGACGACGCTGGCCCACCGGTCGATGCCCAGGTGGGTGGCGAGCAGGGCCTGCACGCGCACCATGTCGCGGATCGTGACGACCGGGAAGGTCGAGCCGTAGTGCGTGCCGGTGCGCGGGTCGATGCTCGCCGGGCCGGTGGTGCCCTGGCATCCACCGAGGACGTTCGAGCAGACGACGAAGTAGCGATCGGTGTCGAGGGCCCGGCCCGGCCCGATGAGACCGTCCCACCAGCCCTCGCCCGGGTGGCCTTCGCCGGCCCGACCCGCCGCGTGGGAGTCGCCGGTGAGGGCGTGACAGACGAGCACGGCGTTCGACGCGTCGGGGGCAAGCGTGCCCCAGGTCTCGTACGCGACGGTGACCTCGGGGAGCGTGCCACCGCCCTCGAGGTGGAACGCCCGGTCGGTCACGACCGGAGCGAGCCTCCGGCGCCCCAGCGCCATGCCGGGCAGCCACGCGCCGGTCGGTGGTTCGGCACCGGCCGCGGCGGGTTGGTCGACGGCGGTCGCCACAAGTTGATCGTTGCTGGCCATCAGACCGTGGTTCTCCTGGACACTTCGTTGCCGGCGAGGCCGACCGCATCCCCTCTCGGCGAGGGAGGCACCTTGGGTATCCGCCCCAGGTTGCCGGACCCACGAGGTGGGCCGCTCAAGATGTGGCGTCAGTGTATCGGATCGACGACGATCCGCTCGACATTCGGGAGGCGCGCCA
>CALMLJ010000497.1 GCA_937868025.1 uncultured Acidimicrobiaceae bacterium | reverse complement strand
TTGCGGTCGGTGCGGTACTCGACCTTGCCGCCCTTGAACTCCTCGACGGCCTTGCCGACCTCGTTGGTCACGGTGCCCGTCTTGGGGTTCGGCATGAGGCCACGCGGGCCGAGCACACGACCGAGACGACCGACGAGCGGCATCAGATCGGGGGTCGCGATGGTCACGTCGAAGTCGAGCATGCCGCCCTCCATCAACGCCGCGAGATCCTCGGCGCCGACGAATTCTGCGCCGGCGGCTTCGGCCTCACGGGCGGCGTCGCCGACGGCGAACACGGCGACGCGAACGTCCTTGCCCGAACCCGACGGCAGCGCGACGGTGCCGCGAACCATCTGATCGGCTTTGCGTGGATCGACGCCGAGGCGGATCGCCACCTCGACGGTCTCGTCGAAGTTGCGGTTCGAGAGGCTCTTGGCCAGCTCGACGGCCTCGTGGCCGCTGTGGAGTTGATCACGGTCGAATCGCTTCGCCGCGTCGATGAACTTCTTACCCTTCGCCATGTTGGCTCCCTCGTGGTACGGCCTGCGGGCGAGGTCATCCCGCAGTGCCAGTCGGATGTCGTTCGGGTACCGCGACGGCGCCGCAGTACCCGGTCGTCGGTCGGGCCTCAGCCCTGGACGCGGATGCCCATCGAACGGGCCGTGCCTTCGATCTGCAGCTTGGCGGCCTCGAGATCGTCGGTGTTGAGATCGGGCAGCTTGACCGTTGCGATCGCCGCGACCTGCTCGGACGTGATTCGACCGGCGATGCCCTTGCCCGGGGTCTCGGAGCCCTTCGCGATGCCAGCGGCCTCACGGATGAGGACGGGGGCAGGCGGCGTCTTGGTGATGAACGAGAAGGTGCGGTCCTCGTAGACCGTGATCTCCACGGGGACGATCGTGCCGCGCTGGGACTCGGTGCGCGCGTTGTACTCCTTGCAGAAGTCCATGATGGCAAGACCGTGAGGTCCGAGCGCGGTACCAACGGGCGGAGCAGGGGTGGCGCCGCCGGCGGGGATCTGGATCTTGACGACCGTTACGACCTTTTTCTTGGCCATGTTCTTGAACTCTTTCTGGAAACGAAGGACGTGGGAGTCTGCCCGATGTGGGCGGACCGGGCAAAAGCCGCCAGGACTACAGCTTGGCGACCTGGCCGAACTCGAGCTCGACGGGGGTCTCGCGACCGAAGATGTTGACGAGCACCTTGAGCTTGAGCTGATCGGTGTTGATCTCGACGATCTCGCCACTGAAGTCGGCGAAGGGGCCTTCCTTGACCCGGACCGACTCGTGCAGCTCGTACTCGCTGCGGGGCTTGGAGCGGCGCGTCGGCGTCTCGTCGTCCTCGGCCTTGACCGAGAGGAACCGATCGACCTCTCGGCGCGGGAGCGGCGATGGCTTGTTGCCGGCGCCGACGAATCCGGTCACGCCGGGGGTGTTGCGGATGACGTACCAGCTGTCGTCGTCGAGTTCGCAGCGAATCAGCAGGTAACCCGGGAACATCTTCTTCTGGACGACGACCTTCTTGCCGTTGCGGATCTCGGCGACGTCCTCGAGCGGAATCTCGATCTCGTAGAT
>CALMLJ010000496.1 GCA_937868025.1 uncultured Acidimicrobiaceae bacterium | reverse complement strand
CCGGAGTGCATCGGCGCGAAGCACTCGTCGCTCTCCCGTCGCCTCGAGTGGGACCGGCTCGCGATCCGCGACGCCGAGCGTCCCGACTTCATGGTGCTCACGGGCAACGACCTCGCCATCGACATGGTGATGTGGGGCTCGGACTACCTCCTCGGCCTGTCGACGTTCGCGCCCGACGCGTTCGCCCTGCGGGATCGCATGTGGCTCGAGGGTGACCCGTCGTTCTACGAGCTGAACGACGTCCTCCAGGAGCTGGGGGCCTTCACCTTCCGGCACCCGGTCCCTGGCTACCGCCACGACGCGGCGATGTTCCTGAAGGCTCGCGGCTGGATCGACCACGACGGGGTGCTCGGCGGGGCCGTCGTCCGGCCGGACAGCGACCGCGAGATCCTCGTCGACCTCGCCCGACGCATCGAGGGGTGGGTCTCGTGACCGTCCGGTACCCCCAGGTCAAGAAGATGGCGTCGCCCGCGGCGCTCCGGGAGCGCACGCTCGAACTGGGTCTCGACCTACCGGTCGACGATGTCGTCGATCCGGCTGGTCCGCTGTCCTCGACGTTCGTCGTGCGCGACGGGGGCGCCGGCGAGCGCACGGTCGGCAACCGGTTCGCGATCCTCCCGATGGAAGGGTGGGACGGCACGACCGGCGGTGGACCGACCGAGCTGGTGGAGCGGCGCTGGAAGCGCTTCGGTCACGGTGGCGCCAAGCTCGTCTGGGGCGAGGCCACGGCCGTGATTCCCGACGGTCGAGCCAACCCCAACCAACTGGTGATGTCGGAAGGAACCGTCGACGACATCGGCGCGTTGCGAGCCTCGCTGGTCGCCGCCCACCGAGACCGGTTCGGCACCACCGACGACCTCCTCGTGGGCCTCCAGCTCACGCACTCCGGTCGGTGGTCCCGCCCCAACGGTGCACCCGAACCACGATTGGCTCACGCCCACCCGCTGCTCGCCGGACGGACCGCTCCGGGTGCGACCGTGTTCACCGATGACGAACTGCACGGCCTGGTCGACGCGTACGTCGCGGCCGCAGTGCGGGCACAGCGAGCCGGCTTCGACTTCGTCGACGTGAAGCACTGCCACGGATACCTCCTGCACGAACTGCTGACGGCTGTCGATCGCCCCGGCCCGTTCGGTGGGTCGTTCGACGGGCGCACGCGTTTCTTCCGCACCGTCGTCGAACGCATCCGCGTCGAGGCCCCGGGCCTGGCGGTCGCGTTGCGACTGTCGGCCTACGACTTCGTGCCGTTCGCTCCCGGTGAGGGGCGCGTGGGCCGGGCGGACGAACTCGGGACGGGGCCACGACCGTTCGGGGGCGACGCCACCGGGACCGGGATCGACCTGACCGAGACCCACGCCATGCTCGACCTGTGCGCCGAACTCGGCGTCGGCCTGGTGTCGGTGACCGCCGGCAGCCCGTACTACAACCCGCACATCCAGCGGCCCGCCTACTTCCCACCCAGCGACGGTTACCTCCCACCCGAGGATCCGTTGGTCGGCGTGGTTCGCATGGTCGACGCCACCCGCGAGCTGCAACGGCGACACCCCGGAATCGCCGTGGTGACCGGCGGCATGTCGTACCTGCAGGACTGGATCGCGCACGTGGGCCAACACCTCGTCGCCGACGGGTCGGCGACGTCGATCGGCCTGGGTCGCATGGCACTCTCGTATCCCGACCTCCCCGCCGATGTCCTCGCCGGGAACGACCTCGACCGCCACCTCGTCTGCCGCACACTCAGCGACTGCACCACAGCGCCCCGCAATGGCCTGATCTCGGGATGCTTCCCGCTCGACGACTTCTACAAGG
>CALMLJ010000495.1 GCA_937868025.1 uncultured Acidimicrobiaceae bacterium | reverse complement strand
CGCATCGACCCGGGGTCGGGACGCATCCTCGAGCGCATCGGGCCCGACCGGGGCATCGCCCGCCCCGACGACATCGTGTTCGCGCCCGACGGGTCGTTGATCTACACATCGCCGCCGACCGGCGTCGTCGGCCGCATCACGAGGTCCGGACCGAACGCCGGTCAGGTGTCGGTGCTCGCGCAGATGGAGACCGGGGTGAACCCGATCGCCCTCACGCCCGACGGGTCGGCCGTGATCGTCGGGTACGGCTCGGGCGAGGTCGGCCGTCTCGATCGCATCGATCTCGCCACCGGCCAGGTGACGGTGGTGGCCGCCGGACTCCCGGATCTCAACGGCTTCGCATTCGGTCCCGACGGTGCGATCTGGGCGCCGGTCGGCGGCCCCCTGACGGCACTCACCGGCGAGGGCTACGTGATCCGGATCGACCCCGCCACCGGGGTCACCGGCGCGTTGCCGCTGACGTTCCCGTCGGAACCCGGCAAGCGCGGACTCTCGTTCCCCGTATCGGTGAAGTGGACACCCGACGGCAGGATGCTGGCGCTGCAGGGCATCGGCACCGCTGCCCTCTACCAGGTCGATCCGGACACCGGCGTGTCGACGCGGTTCTCGACGCTCGGCTCCGACTTCGGCGACAACCAGGTCACCCTGCCCGACGGTCGCACCGTCGTCACCTCGTTCGTCGGCGGTATGAACGTCGTCGCCCCGAACGGCACGAGCGCCCCGTTCCCGCTCGGCGCCTGACGTCCTCTCACGACCCGCTCGGTTTCGGTCGCGGTTTCTCCCGCTGAGCGGGCGTTTCCGCGACCGAAAGCCGGCGAGGTCCCGGAGGGGTAGGTTGCGGCGCATGCAGATCGGTATCTTCGACTCCGCCGCCGGTAGCGGTGGCTCCTTCGACCAACTCGTCGCCACGGCGGCCAAGGCCCACGAGGACGGTTTCGCCTCGTACTGGCAGCCGCAGATCTTCGGATTCGAGGCGCTGTCGGTGCTCGCGGTCATCGGGCGCGAGGTGCCCGGTATCGGGCTCGGCACCGGTGTGGTGCCGACCTACCCCCGTCATCCCGTGACCATGGCGCAGCTCGCGCTCACCGTGCAGGCGGCTGCCGGCGACCGGCTCACGCTCGGCATCGGCCTCAGCCACCAGATGGTCATCGAGAACATGTTCGGCATGAGCTTCGAGCACCCGGCCGCGCACATGGCCGACCACCTCGCGATCCTCCTACCGCTGCTCCGCGGCGACGCCGTGGCCCACACCGGCGAGTCGCTGTCGGCGTCGATGGCGCTGTCGGTCCCCAAGGACGTGCCGGCCCCGCAGGTCGTCGTGGCGGCCCTCGGCCCGCGCATGCTGCGGCTTGCCGGCGAGGTCGCCGACGGCACCGCCACCTGGATGACCGGCCCGAAGACCCTCGCCAGCCACATCATCCCCTCGATCACCGCCGCTGCCGCCGACGCCGGCCGTCCGACGCCCCGCATCGTCGCAGCGCTGCCGGTGGCCGTGACCGACGACGTCGCCGAGGCGCGCGAGCGCTGCGCGAAGGAGTTCGAGATGTACGGATTCCTCCCGAGCTACCGGGCGATGCTCGACCGCGAGGGCGTCGACGGCCCAGCCGACGTCGCGATCGTGGGCTCTGCGGATGAGGTCACGTCGCAGATCCGGGCGCTCGCCGACATCGGCGTCACCGAGTTCGTCGCGGTCGAGGTCGGCCGCCGCGGGGCCGAAGCCGACGCCACCCGCGACGTCCTGCGTTCCCTCCTGTAGCTCCGAGACGGGAGGTCACATGCCCCGCTCGCCCCTCCTCGATCACAGCCGCGCCGAGCGCCTGGCGCTCGTCGACATGTTCGCGTCACTCGACGAGGCGCAGTTGGCCACGCAGAGCCTGTGCGCCGCGTGGACCGTGCGCGACGTGCTCGCCCACCTCGCCACGCCGGCGCTCCTCTCGAACGCCGACATCGCCAAGCAGTTCCTTCGGAAGCCGAGCTTCCACGCTGCGACGGTCGCGTGGTCCGAGCGCCTCGCGAGCTCCTCGACCGAGGAGCTGATCGACGGCCTGCGCCGCACGGCGGACGATCCGTTCATCCCGCCCGTCGTCGGCCCGGCCGGTCCGCTGACCGACGCGGTCATCCATGGCGAGGACGCCCGCCACCCCCTCGGGCTCCGTCGAGACGTCCCCGAGCCGCACCTCCGCGAGATCCTCGACTTCGGCCTGAGCCGGAGGGCACAGCCGGTGTTCGTGCCGTTCCGGCGACTGCGCGGCGTTCGGTTCGTCGCCACTGATCTCGACTGGTCCGGCGGGCAGGGCGCCGTGGTCAAGGGCCCCGCCCTCCAGGTCGCCCTCGCGATGTTCGGACGAATCGGCGCCGCGCCGGGCCTCACCGGGGACGGAGTCGCGGTGCTCGCGGCGCGCTAGGCCGCGTTGAGCGGCCCCATCACGTCGTCGGCGAACCGTTTCATTCCGTCGAGCTTCTCCTGCAACGGGAGCCGGAACCCGCCGTAGTAGGCCCAGGGCATCGTGAGCAGATCGGTGACCCCGACGTCCTCGGCGCGCCGGAACTGGTCGACGGTGATCGCGTCGTTGAGCGAAACGATCATCGAGAAATCGCCGGTCCGGCCGAGCTCCTCCCGGTAGCGGTCGAGGCTGAGGCGGTACTCGGCGGCCTGGTCGGTGCTGATGAGGTCGGAGATCCAACCGTCGTTGCGAGCGGCCCGCCGAAGCGCGGCATCGGACAGACCACCGACGAGGATCGGGACGGGACCGGCGGGCACCGGCGTCATCTCGAGACGGGGGAAGTCGTAGAACTGCCCGTGATGCTCGACCCACTCGCCCGACCAGAGCTTGCCGAGCACTTCGATCATCTCGTCGGCGCGGGCGCCGCGCTTGCGGAACTGAGCGTCGAGGAGGTCGAACTCCTCCTCGCACCACCCCATGCCGATACCGAGCGACACGCGACCACCGGTGAACGCGCTCGCCGTCGCGACGGCCTTCGCCACCGGGAACGGATTGCGCATGGGCAGCACGTAGATGTTGGTGAAGAAGCGGAGCCGCTCGGTCACCGCTCCCAGCGCGCCGATGGCGACCATCGGATCGACCCACGGCGTGAACGGCTCCCAGCGCCGGCTCCCGTCCTCGGTATAGGGGTACTCGGTGGTGAGTTCCTCGAGGTTGAGCACGTGGTCGGCGAGCGCGAGCGCGTGATAGCCGAGCTCGTCGGCCGCCTTGGCGATCGGCGCGAGCTCGTCGGGTGGGAGGTACGCCGTGGCGACACTGACCCTCATGCGTGGGTCCCGCCGTCGATGCGGATGCACTCGCCGGTGATGTGCTTGCCGTCGTCGGACAGCAGCAGGGCGACCACGGATCCGACATCGCCCGGGTCACCGAAGCCGGTGGGCGACATGATGCGGCGGATCAGTTTGGCCTCGTCCTTGGTGAGGTCGTCGGGGAAGCTGACGTTGGACGTGATGCCGCTGTGCACACTGCCGGGAGCGACGCAGTTGGCCCGCACCGGCACGGTGGCGTACTCCACGGCGAGGGTCTGGGTGAACGAGAGGATGGCGCCCTTCGATGCTGCGTAGGCACCCATCCACGGGTGGCCGAAGAAGCTCGACGTCGACGCTGCGTTCACGATCGCCCCCTTTGCCTCGATGAGGTGCGGGAGCGCTGCCCGACACATCAGGAAGGTGCCGGTGAGGTTGACGGCGATGACCTGGTTCCAGCTGTCGAGGCTGAACTCGTGGGTGCGCCCCGATCGCAGCATGCCGGCGATGTTCGCGAGGCCGTCGAGACGACCCCAGGCATCGACCGCGGCGGCAACCGTGCCGGCGGCGTCGGCCTCCTGGCTGATGTCGGCCTGGTGGGTGATGGCCTCCCCGCCAGCGTCGGTGATGGTCGCCAGCGTCTCGGCGAGACCGGCCTCGTTGATGTCCGACGCGAGGACCTTCGCTCCCTCGCTCGCGAGGCGGATGGCGGTGGCCTGGCCGATGCCCGAGGCGGCCCCGGTCACGATGACAACACGATCTGACAGACGGTTCAGCGACATCGGCGCAGACTAGAACACGTTCCAGTTTCGGCGCCCGTCGAACGGGCCACGACCGGCCGGGTGCTACAGACAGATGTCCTGCGGCCGGACCGGCACGCGGGTGAGGTCTCGGCCGGTGGCGTCGCGGATGGCGGCGACGATCGCCGGGGTCACCGAGATGCACGGCGGCTCGCCGACGCCCTTCGCTCCCATCGGCGCCTGCGGCTCGTACTCCTCGACGAGCGAGATGGCCACCTCGGGCGCGTCGAGGAAGGTCGGAAGCAGGTAGTCGGTGAACGACGGGTTCCGGATCAGCCCGTCGGTGACGAGGATCTCCTCCATCACCGCGAGGCCGAGCCCCTGAGCGATGCCGCCTTCGATCTGGCCGACGACCGACAAGGGGTTGAGGGCGACGCCGACGTCCTGGGCCGTCGCGATCTGCACGACACGGACGAGGCCGAGCTCGGGATCGACATCGACGACGGCGCGGTGGGCGACGAAGGCGAAGGCCACGTGGCTGGGGCCCTGGCCCATCGCGTCGGGAGCGACCGTCGGCCGATGGCGGTACACCACGGTCTCGTCGATCACGACGCCGGCGCTCGCCTCGGCGACCGCGATACGCCCGCCACCGTCGAGGTCGACGATGTCGTAGCCGTCGATCACGAGTGACAGCGGATCGGCCCCGAGCTGGGGGGCCACCTGCTCGAACAGCTTGTCGCGCACCGTCCGGCACGCCAGGTCCACCGCCCCGCCCGACATCCAGGTCTGTCGCGACGCCGACGTGGAGCCCGACGAACCGACGGAGGTGTCGATGGGCTCGAGCACCACGTCGTCGACACCGAGGTTGGTGCGGGCGATCTGGGCCGCCAGGGTCACGAACCCCTGGCCGACCTCGGCCGTCGCGAACTTCAGGACCGCCCGACCGTCCTCGAGCCGACAGCGAGCCGTCGAGTAGTCGTCGAACCCCTCGGAGTACATGAGGTTCTTGATCGACAC
>CALMLJ010000494.1 GCA_937868025.1 uncultured Acidimicrobiaceae bacterium | reverse complement strand
ACGACGGCTGCTCCGACGACGACGGTGGCGCCCCAGCCCGGTGTTGACACCGCGAACGTCCGTATCAGCGGCGGCTACGGCTACCAGAACAGCGGCAACGTCAGCGGCGGCGGGTTCTACGTCGCCACCGACGGCGCCGGCATCGCGTCGATCGGCGGGTTCGGGACCCTGCCCGGCACCAACGGCGGCACCGCCTCAGTGTCGGTGTCGGTCAACCGGTTCCTGTGGTGGTCCTTCGGCAGCATCACCGTCAACGACCCCGGCGCCGGCATCAACCAGGTCACCGCACCCCTCCTGTTCGCCCCCACCCCCGCCGGCAACAAAACCGCAGCATCAGTCAGCGCCGGCTGGTTCAGCTTCGACGGCGGCTTCAAGAGCTACACCATCGACCTGACCGTCGGCGACAACGGCTAACCCACACGGTCACCATCGACGCCGTACCGCATGGGCGACAACGGCTAACCCCCACCCGAGGTGTTCTGTAGTGCGAGAGACGACGCTGATGTCGCTCCTCGCACTACAAAACCGTGAGCGCCGGGGAAGCTGCCCGTTGCCAAAGCGTGGGAACCAGTGTCGAAAACGGATACGAGCGTGCCCCTCGCTGGTACAGCAGCGAGGGGCACGCCCGGTCGTGGGCACGCTGGGAGATCCGTGCCACGTCGTCGGCCCCGACTCGGGGCTCGGCCTCAGAGGATGAACAGCATCTCCTGGTAGGTCGGAAGCGGCCAGAGGTCGTCGGCGACCAGGTGCTCCAGCGCGTCGGCCGCGCTGCGGACCGCGTCCATGGCCGGGATGAGGGAGTCGCACCCGTACTTGGCCTCGTCGTAGGTCGAGTCGCCGCCGTGGTGATCGAGCGCCGCGGCGAGTGCGGTGATGCCCGTCGACAGCTCACCGATGGCAGACGACACCGAGTCCAGCAGCGACGAGTCGTACTCCGTTCCGAGCTTCTTCAACGCTGCCGCACCGACGGCGAGCTCGGCCTGGTAGCGGTAGGCCGCCGGCAGGATGAGCGTCTTGGCCATCTCGAGGGTCTGCTTGGCCTCGACCTGGATGCTGAGCACGTACTGCTCCAGGTAGACCTCCATGCGGCTGGCCAGCTCACGGTTGCTGAGCACGCCGTACTTCTCGAACAGGTCCTTGGCCTCGGGGGTGTCGAGTTGGGGCAGGGCGTCGACGGTGGTGCGGAGGTTGAGGAGCCCACGGGACGCCGCCTCCACCTGCCAGTCGTCGGAGTAGCCGTCGCCGTTGAACACGACGTTGCCGTGGGTGGTGATGATGCTCTCGAGCACCCTCTGGACAGCGACGTTGAAGTCGGTGCCGGCAGCGACCGCGGCCTCGAGCTCGGTGGCGATGAAGTCGAGCGACTCGGCCATGATCGAGTTGATCGCGACCATCGGTCCCGAGATCGACTGCGACGAACCGGGCGCCCGGAACTCGAATCGGTTGCCGGTGAACGCGAACGGGCTCGTGCGGTTGCGGTCGCCGGGGTCGGCCGGGAGCACGGGGAGGCTGTCGGCACCGATGGTGATGGTGCCCTTCTCCTTCGACGCCGTGGCGCCGCCCTTCGCGATCTGGTCGAACACGTCCATCAGCTGTTCGCCGAGGAAGATCGAGATGATCGCCGGCGGTGCCTCGTTGGCGCCGAGGCGGTGGTCGTTGCGGGACGACGCCACGACGGCGCGGAGGATGCCGCCGTACTTGTGCACCGACCGGATGACGGCGGCGCAGAACACGAGGAACTGGGCGTTCTCGTGAGGCGTGTGGCCCGGGTCGAGGAGGTTGCCCTGGGTCGAGTTGCCGATCGAGAAGTTGACGTGCTTGCCCGAGCCGTTGATGCCGGCGAACGGCTTCTCGTGCAGGAGGCACTCCATGCCGTACTTCTCGGCGACCCGACGGAGCGTCGTCATCATCAGCTGCTGGTGGTCATGGGCGAGGTTGGCGCGTTCGAACACCGGGGCGATCTCGAACTGGCCGGGGGCGACCTCGTTGTGGCGGGTCTTGGCGGGGATGCCCTGCTTGAAGAGCTCACGATCGACGTCGATCATGAACGCGAGGACCCGCTCGGGGATGGCGCCGAAGTAGTGGTCGTCGAACTCCTGGCCCTTCGGCGACGGCGCGCCGAACAGGGTGCGGCCGGTGCTCATGAGGTCGGGGCGGGCGAAGAAGAAGTTGCGGTCGACGAGGAAGTACTCCTGCTCGGCCCCGGCGTAGGACACGACGGTGTCGATGTCGGTGTGCCCGAACAGCTTGAGCACTCGCTGTGCCTGGATGTTGAGGGCCTGCTGGCTGCGGAGGATCGGGGTCTTCTTGTCGAGGGCCTCGCCCGTCCACGAGATGAACACGGTGGGGATGCACAGCGTGTTCCCGTTGGGGTTCTCGAGGATGTAGGCGGGGCTGGTCACGTCCCAGCCGGTGTAGCCGCGGGCCTCGAACGTGCCCCGGAGGCCACCGTTGGGGAAGCTCGATGCGTCGGGTTCGCCCTGCACGAGTGTCTTGCCGGCGAATTCGGCGAAGCTGGCGCCGCTGCCGTCGGGCTCGAGGAAGCTGTCGTGCTTCTCCGCCGTGAGACCGGTGAGCGGGTAGAAGACGTGGGCGTAGTGCGACGCACCGTTCTCGATCGCCCAGTCCTTCATGGCCGACGCGACGATGTCGGCGACGGTGGTGTCGAGGATGGCGCCGTGCTCGATCGTGTTGAGGAGCGACTTGTACACGGTCTTCGGAAGACGGGCCTTCATGACCGACTTGCTGAACACGTTGCGGCCGAAGAGGTCGCCGAGGGGTTCGGAGTAGTCCTCCGACGGTGCGACGTACTTGGTGACGGCTTCGATGGCGCGTCGCCGGTTCTCACTGCTCATGACTTGCTCCCTGTTGATCCCCAGATGGGGGTGTTGCTCCCGTATCGGGTCGCGCCACGCGACGCGTCTGCTTCGCCAGAACCTAGAAAGCGTTGATCACGGGAGTGTTTCGGCGGAATGACAGCTTGGGGACGGACCGGGCCCCGACAGCGTCCGCCTCGGCCGTTCTCAGGCGCGATCGCGGGGAACGTCGACCTCGACGCGCACCACGGGCGTGCGTGGCGACCACGGCGCCCGGCCCAGGTATCGTGCCCCCGCCGGCGCGCCATCGTCGAAGCGACGGCTCGTCACCCACAGGCAGCGCCCGTCGCCATCGGTGAGCAGCTCGTCGAACGCCGGCGAGCCCGGTTCGATCATGTCGAGCACAGTGGCGACCGAGTCGGCGACCCAGAGCGACCGCAGGGTCGGGTCCCAGCCGCCGGTCATGTCGCCGAACGCGCCGGACGTGCCGAGGATGAGGAACCGTGTGATCGATCCCGACAGGTCGTCGACCTCGCGTTCGGCGATCTTGAGGCCTGGGGCCTCGGAGTCGGCGACGGCCAGTGCGACCGAGCCTTCGGGATCGGCGGCAACCATCGTGAGTGCTTCGGCTGTGGAAGGACACGGCACGGGGTCGAGGCCCCACCGGCGGATGAAGGCCTGACACTGCCCGAGCGCCTGGGGATGGCTGAACACCTTGGCGCCTCGGAGATCGGTGAGCTGACGCGACTCCTGCACGTACGCGTCGAAGCGCACGGCGACGTCGACCACGCCACCGGCCACGAGGTCGGACGGGTGGTCGAGCAGCGCGGTGACCGAGCGGGTGACGAGGCCCGATGCGGAGCTCGAGATCGGGAGCACCCCGAGCACCCCATCGCCGATGGCGTTCAGCACCCCGGTGAAGTCGGGCTCGGGGACCAGCCCGGCGGTGATGCCGAGGCTGCCGGTCGCCTGTCGAGCGGCGGCTTCCGAGAACGTCCCGGCGGGACCGAGGTGATGAACGCGCTGCACGTCGGGGGCGGCGAGGGACAGGCCTTGTGGCCAGCGGTACGTCGCCTGCACCTGCGCTCGCAGGGCCTCGACCGTGTCCTCCACGTCGTGGTCCGCACGGATGAACACCCGCACCACCACGCTGCGTTGTCCCGTCCGGACCACCTCCGACACGACCTCGGCGTCACGCACCCCGGCGTGGCTCGACACGATCGTCAGCACCCCGACGCCGGCGACCGATTCGGGGACGAGGAAGCGAACGTCTCGTCGGATGAAGGCGAGCCACTCGTCGAGTGCCGCCTCGAGTTCGTCGCCGAGTACCACGTCGATGTGTCCGAGGCCGAAGACCGTGAGCGACGGAGTGCCGTTCATGCCGACGCGTCCCGCGTTGCGGCGCCCAGCGCCTTCGAGGAGGGTGGCCGATCCGGCCTTGCCGACCATCACCTCTCGGAGCGTGACCGAGACCGGGGTGACCTCCGCGATGTGGCCGACCCGCAGCGCCTGGGGCCGACCGATCGGGCGCACCCCGACGAGCGATCCGAGGCGACGGTGACGCGCCAGCTCCGCACGCTTCGACTGGGTTGCCGTGACCGCGGACACCGCCGTCGCCTGGATGGTCTCGAAGAGCCCGCCGCTGAACCGGTCGCGGATACCGGCGATCATCGCTTCGATGGCGACCGGGGACGCCCCGTCGACGACCTCGCGCACGCGCGCCGTCGCAGCGCCGAGCTCGCCGGCCGCGCCGGGGCCGTCCATCGAGAGCTGGATGTCGGCGATCGTCGCCTGCTGGCGTTCGGTGAGGGCTCTGACGGCCAGGCCGAACAGGCCCTCGAACAGCGGTGTCCGTGCCTCCCACACGTGTTCGAGGTCGAGCCCCGACGACGTGACGGCGTCGGCGAACGCGATCAGCGCCTGGTGGGTCATCGTCTGGACGTAGCCCATGATGGCGTCGTGATCTGCGGCCGATCCCGAGTCCGAGATGCCACCGCCGAGGGCGATGAGGTCGGCCAGCCATCCCGCCGTCACGTCGCGTTCGGCCTCGCCGACGATCAGGAACGTCTGGCCCTCCGCCGATCGGGCGGACGAGTCGAACAGCGGGTGCAGGCCGAACACCTGCCCGGCCGGCCAGTGTTCGGCGACGACGGTGAGGGTGGTCGCCTGGTTGGCCGACACGACGCAGATCATGGCGTCGGGGGCGAGCATGGGTGTCAGCCACGCCATGACTCCGGCGACCGCCTCGCGCGGGACAGCGAGCACCACAGCGCAACCGGCGGCGTCGACACCGATCGGTTCGCCGGCGGCGACGACCGTGGTGGCGGGATCCGACGGTGCGATCGTGCCCGCGGCGTCGGGGGTGTCGACGAGGACGATCCGCTCCCAGTGCCGGTCGAGGAGGAGGTGATCGGTGAGCCATCGGCCCATGCCGGCGGCGGCGCCGACCACCACGAGTGAGCTGGGCCGAGCAGGGCCGGAGAGCGCGTCGATCGGCGCCCCTGAGGCCGGGTTCGTCATGGGTCGGAGGCTAGCGCCGGGGCGGCGTTGCCCCGGTCGAATACGCCTCAGTCTCGGTGCGGTCGC
>CALMLJ010000493.1 GCA_937868025.1 uncultured Acidimicrobiaceae bacterium | reverse complement strand
GGGCGGCGACGACCGCGGCGAGTTCGGGCCGCCCGGCCGTGCGGGGCAGTCCGAGGCGTCGGGCCAGCTCGCGGCACTGACCTTCGCGCACCACCTCGGCCGCACGGGGCACATCGCCCTGCCGTTCGAGCAGGCTGCCCACCGCTTCGACGAATGCGGATCCGGCGATCGTGACCGGCGCCGGCTCCGTGACGACCCGTCCGTGACGACGACCGCGGGCCCAGGCGTAGAACAGGAAGGCGACGCCGAGCTCGAGCAGACCGAGCTTGACGCCGGTCGACATGAAGTCGGTCAGTGACTTCTCGCCGGTCGGCGCGACGTCGGCGATGCCGGACGTGACGACGCCGAGACGTCGGCCGGGTTCGGCGCCGGCGCCGCTACCGAGGAGCCGCTGGGCGACGACGGCGTTGCCGGGAATGGCACCCACCGGCTGCTCCGGTTCGGGCGCGCCCATGATCTCGTTGGTGAATAGGTCCGGGGTGGCCAGCGTGACGACCTCGCCGCGGTCGGTCGGCTGTCGGACGACGAGGGCGACGCGTTCGTCGCCGTAACAGCTGTCGCCGTCGCCGGCATCGACACCCTGGGTGAGGAACGGCGCCCGGATCGGGCCGGCCTCGCCGAGGTCGTCGATGGTGCACACGCCGGCCGGCAGGTCCGATCCGCCGCCGACGAACAGCCCGTCGATCGACGTCGCGTCGCCGACGGCACGCGCGCCGAGCTCGTCGGACGGCGAGCCGAGCACCAACCGCCCACCGGCCTCGACGTAGCGGCGCCACTGCCGCGCCAACGCGGCGTCGACCGCTCCTCCGGCCGGGACGTAGACCACGTCGAACCGCCCGACCGCGACGGCGTCGATCTCGTCGGCGTCGAGCGTGTCGACCGTCGTCCCCGTCTCCTCCAACAACAGACGGAGACCGCGGTAACCATCGGGTTGCGCTGAACCGAGGTCGTAGAGCGGACCGGCGTCGTTCGACGGGAGCACGATCACCGTGAGCACGACCGCGGCGAGCACCGGCAACAACCACTTCCACCCACCGCCGCCGCCCGAGGTCGACGCGGTCGGGGCCGTCACGAGACCTCCTCGAGGACACGGGCGGCGAGCGCCTTGAACTCGGCGTTCTCGTCCCGGCCGGTCGGCACGTCCGCGTACCACGGCAGCTCGAACAGGCCGGTGGCCCGCGAGAACTCGGTCCCGACCTCAGGCGCGCGTTCGGCCACGTCGATGCGGAGCTCACCGGTGGTGCGTCCGGCGTGCGGCGCCGCCACCCCGGCGTCGACGAGGCGGGCGACCAGCTCCCGATACCGGCAGCGGATCGCCTCCTTCCAGTCACCCGATGCCTCGAGGCGATCGGCATCCGACGCCCACTCCGACGCAGTGCGCAGCTCCTCGATCTCGACGTCGGTCAGCTGCCGCTTCTTCACCTTCTTCGCCCGCGGTGTGAAGTTGCGGATGACGTACCAGATCAGCACGGCCAGCCCGATCGCCAGCAGAACGATCGCGACCCACCCGACGACAGGTCCGATCGAGCCGCCCCACCCCGAACCGCCGGACACCTCACCGGGCGACAGGTGGCGACCGATCCAGTCGAGCACCCGCTCGATCCACGACTTCGATCGCCGGAACTCCGAGCGCTCGAAGATCTCCCGCATCTTCTCCCGAACCTCGGCCGGCGTCGGATCGTCACGCAGCAGCACGGAACCGCTCCATCGATTCGAGCTCCAGGTCGAGGCCCTCCGTGCGGACCCGGAGGTCGACGTACACGAGCACCGTCACTGCCACTTGGACAACGGTCAGCACCACGGTGCCGACGACGTTCACCGCTTGGACCGCGATGTCGGCGCCGTCCGTCGACCCCGTCGCGAGTTCCCCGACGAGTGCCGCTGCCCCAGCGGCAGCGGCGCTCACGAGCCACGACGACAACGCCCACAGCAACCCGACACCGAACACTGCACCGATCCGGCGGCGAGCGAGGGCGATCGTACGACGCACCGACTCGACGATGCCGAGACCCTCGGCCGCGACCACCGGGGCCAGCACCGACAGCACCGGCACGACGAACAAGATGCCCACCCCGCAGGCCAGGAGGCCCGCCACCTTCAGCAACAACGCGACGACGAAGGCGCCGAGCGCGACGACGAGCCGGCTGCGGAGGAACCGGAACGTGTCCGCCGGCGTGGGGTCGGCGCCGACGAGCCACCCCGACACCAGGAAGCCGATC
>CALMLJ010000492.1 GCA_937868025.1 uncultured Acidimicrobiaceae bacterium | reverse complement strand
GCCCGATCGGTCTCGGGCAGATCCAACCGCAACGCCACCGCCAACCGCACCCGCGCTTTCGCGGTGACCGGTGCGATCCCGGTCTCGTGTGCCAACCAGTTTGCGGTGCGATGACCCGAGACGACGTCGGTGGTGCCGCGGGCGTCGAGTTCGCCCAGCAGGGCGCTTTCGGCGGCGTCGAGGTAACGGCGGGCTTCCTCGATCGCCTTCACGCCGGCCAACAGGTCGTCGTCCGCGTAGAGGTGCTCGTCGAGGCCGGCGATCTTCGCCGTCAGCTCGGTCAGCACTGTCACGTCGAACATGTGTTCGAGTGTATCGGAAGGGTCTGACAGTCAACTGCAGATCAGGGAGCCTGCGGCCGATTGGGCACATTTGCCTGATGCGACGAATCACCGCCGGGCCCCCACCGCGGTCGGAGCACCTCCACGAAGCCCGGGGCGAGGCGCGTTGGCAGGATCGGAGGGTTGCGTCGGTCGATCCGCAGCACCGACGCGTCGACCGACGGCACCGGTCGGAACGCTCGACGATCGATGTGCATCCCGAGCGAGAACTCCCACCACGGCGCCCAGGCCGCCGTGCGGAGCGATGTCGGAACGTCGGCCGCATGCTTGCGCGCCACCTCCCGCTGCACGACGACGTCGGCCCGTTCTGGACCACGATCGGGGTCGTCGAGCAGCCGTTCGAGGAACGCCGTCGTGAGTCCGAACGGAGGGTTCGCAACCACCCGGTAGGGCGAGCGCGGGAGGCGGACGGTCCGCAAGTCCCCCCGGATCACTCGCACCGAGTCGACGACACCAGCGCGGTCGATTGCAGCGCGGAGCCGGTCGACCCACGCGTCGTCGCGTTCGACGGCCCAGACCTCGACGCCGGCCATCGCCAGCGGGACGGTGAGCGCGCCGGCGCCAGCGCCGACGTCGACGACGAGGCCGCCGGTAGCGAGGTCGAGCCCGGCGACGAACCGGGAGATCAGCGATCGATCAGCGAGGAAGTTCTGGCCCAGCAAACGACGACGTACGTCGCGCTCGCTGCGCCGGCCTTGCCCGCCACGGAACATCACCATGAACATCCGCCCACGGTAGACCCGGCCGTCAAACGACTATCGCCCCGGCCCGGGTCCCACGACGCCCGTCCAGCTCATCTGACGTACCGTTCGTCGCATGGTGAAGCTCCGGGTTCAACACATCTCGCTCGACGTCGACGACCTCGATGCGGCGCTGCGGTTCTATTGCGATGCCCTCGGCCTCACTGTCGCCGCCCGACCTGCGGCGCTCGGCGATGGTGGCGCCTGGCTCGATATCGGCGACGGCCGGCAGTTGCACCTGGTCGAGAGCGCCTCGTTCTCTGCCCCGGCGACCTCACAACACCTCGCGTTCGGGGTCGACGACTGCCAGGCGACCGTCATCGAGCTCCGCGATGCCGGCCTCGAGGTAAGCGATCCGTTCGACATCGGCGCCGGCATCCAGGCGTTCCTCCGCGATCCCGCCGGCAACCTGCTCGAGTTCAACGAGCCGACGACATGACGCAGCCCCCCGACCGTCCCTTGCCCGCCGACGAGCGTCCACTCGACACGACGCCGATCCACACCGCGGATCTGCCGCCGACTCCCACCCGAGACCGCAACATCGTCGCCTTGGCGTGGATCGAGGCGCCGCCCGAACTCCTCACGCTGGGCGACGATCTTCCCGCTCCGGACGGTCCGCTGGTCACCGCCTACAAGCGTCGGATCGGCCCCTGGCTGTTGTGGCGCGTCGGCCCCGCCAAGGGTGCCGACGCCCGTTACTTCGCCGTACGCGCCGACGACCTGGCCGAGCAGTCGACGTTCCGGCTGTTCC
>CALMLJ010000491.1 GCA_937868025.1 uncultured Acidimicrobiaceae bacterium | reverse complement strand
CGTCGCCGCTGGGGCCGTCCCGTCGAACGCCTGCTCGTCGTGGCCGAACGGGTCGCGCTGGCGTGCGCTGCGTTCCCGGTCGTGACGTTCCTGTACCGGCTCGCCCCGTCCGCCTGGCAGGAGCCGTGGCCGGCGGCGATCGGCATCGGGGCGCTGAGCCTCGCCGGTGGTCTCGCGGCGTCGAGGGCCCGCCACCACCCCCTCAGTCCGCTCATCTGGATCGCCGGCGTCACTGTCGCCGTTATGGGGTTCGACGCTGCGACGTCGGGTGCGCTGCAGGACGTGAGCCTGCTCGGCTACTCGCCGGTCACGGCCGCCCGGTTCTACGGCATGGGCAACATGGGGTTCGCCGTGCTGGGGTCGGCGACGATCCTCCTGGCGGGCGCCTGGATGGCGGGCACGCCCCGGCGGACCGACGGGCTCGTCGCCATCGCCTGTCTCCTCGCCGCCGTGACAACGCTCGAGGTCGCCCCCAACCTCGGCGCTGACTTCGGTGGCGCGCTGGTGTTCGTCCCGACGTTCCTCGTCGGTCTGGTGCTCTGGGCCGGCATCCGGATGAACCTCGGCCGCATGGTGCGGGTGATCGCCGCGAGCGTCGCTGCCGTCGGAGCGGTCCTGCTCGTGGATCGGTGGACGGGCAGCTCGCACGTCGCCGCGTTCGTGGCCGGCGGCCCCGACGTGATGGTGGCGACGATCGCTCGCAAGCTCGACGCCAACATCCGGATGTTCCGCAGCTCCACGTGGACGTGGATGGTGCCGATCATCTTCGGGTTCTTCGTGTGGGCCGCGACCGTGGGCGGCGGCTGGCGGAGGTGGTTCGGCACACATCGGGTCTGGCGGACCACGTTCCTGCTCCTCTTGGGCTTCGGTGTGCTCGGCGGCCTCATGAACGACTCCGGGATCGCGATCCCGGCGATGGTCCTCGTCTACGCCGGCGCGTTTGTGCTCCTCCTCGAGCGCAAGCAGCCCTTCGCGCCACCCCGCATCCTCGGTACGGCGGCCGAATGAGCTCGGCCGCCGGCAAATCCATGCAGAGAGTGATGCGCCACGTCACTTTCTGCCTGGATTTCGCTCAGGGCGACGAGCGCGCGAACTGCACCCTGCTCCTGGCCCGTCGAACAGGTGAGCTACCCCGTGGGTCCGCTCATTCGTGCTCGTCCAGCGGCTCGCCGTCGCGCCACGTCGTTCCCACCCCGACGCGACCACGGTCGTCGATGACGATCCGAGCGACGGCGACCTCGGTGTCGTGGGTGAAGCAGACGCGGCCCCCACGCTCGTGCAGATCGCGGAGCAGCGTGGTCTTCTCGTCGATGAGCAGCTCGGGGAACCGGTCGTAGCCCATCGTGATCGGGAGGTGGACCCACGGAACACCTGGGATGAGGTCGCCGGCGAAGAGGACCGGGCCGTCGGCGGTCTCGACCTCGGTGAGCAACAGCCCGGGGGTGTGGCCGTTCGACACGTGGAACCGGTACCCGGGCCCCAGCGTTGGACTGCTCGTGGCACCGCTCGGCACGACCTCGAGCCGACCGGACGCCTCGAGCAATGCCGGCAGTTCGGACACGAACGACGCCCGATCGCGGACGTGGGGGTGGCGGGCACGGTCCCACGCGTCGTTGCTCACGACGAACCTGGCGTTCGGGAAGGTCAGCTCCGGTGCCTCGCCCTCGCGGTACGCCGTGAGCAGGCCGCCGGCATGGTCGAAGTGGAGATGCGACAACACAACGATGTCGATGTCGCCGGGTTCGACGCCGAGCTCCGCGAGGTGGTCGAGCAGGACGTGGCGCTCCTCGACGACCCCGTAGCGCTCCCGCAGCTCGGGTGCGAAGAACGCTCCGATGCCCGTTTCGAGGAGGACGTTGCGCCCGCCGTCCTCGCGGACGAGCAGGGCGCGGGTGGCGAGCGGGATCAGGCCCCGCTCGTCGGGCGGGCACCACCGTTCCCACAGTGCCCGCGGCGCGTTGCCGAACATGGCACCACCGTCGAGCCGCTGTGAGTTGCCGAGGACGGGGATGAGTGTGGACATGTGCCCAGCATCGTCCCTGGTTCAGGACTCGTCGAGCGCCTGTGCCTTCGCCCAGCGGTAGTCGGCCTTGCCGGAGGGGGACCGCTGGATCCGTTCGCAGAACACGTACGCCTTCGGCAGCTTGTACCGGGCGACGTGCCGTTCGGCTTCCGCCTCGAGCGCGTCGGTCGTCACGTCGGCGCCGTCGCGGAGCTGGACGACGGCGACCACCTCGTTGCCCCAACGCTCGCTCGGACGCCCACACACCACGACGTCCATCACGTCGGGGTGCCCGGCGAGAGCGGCCTCGACCTCCTCGGCGAAGATCTTCTCGCCACCGGAGTTGATGGTGACCGAGTCGCGGCCCAGCAGGTCGAGGACACCGTCGGCGGTGACCCGGGCGCGGTCACCGGGGACGGAGTAGCGCACACCGTCGATGGTGGGGAACGTGCGGGCGGTCTTGGCCTCGTCGCCGAGGTAGCCGAGTGGGACGCGGCCGGCCTGGCCGAGCCAGCCCATCTCCTCGTCGCCGGCGGCGAGCACGCGGCTGAGGTCCTCCGACAGGATGCACATGCCCGGGCCGGGGGTGAACGTTCCGGTGCTCGTCGTCTGGCCGGCGCTGGCGATCTGGGCCGCCTGCTGGCCGGTCTCGGAGGCGCCGAGGCCGTCCATGATCATCATCGTGGGAACGGCCTCGAGCAGGCGCGCCTTGATGCCGGCGGTGAGCGCGGCGCCACCCGACACCGTCATGATCAGCGAGCTCAGGTCGTAGTCGGCGTTGGTGAGTTCGTCGAGGATCGGTCGGGCGAAGGCGTCGCCGACGATCAGCATGATGTTGACGCCCTGCTCCTGGAGGGTCGTGAGTGCGTCGACGGGGTCGAGGCGGTCGACCACGTTGGGCAGGACGATCGTGTTGCCACCGCCGAACGCGTTGAACGCCATCCAGTGGGCGGCGCCGTGCATGAACGGTGCCAGCGGCATCAGACGGACCCCGCCGTTGACGGCGTTGGCGACGAGCTCGTCGAGGTCGGACCATTCGTCGGCGGTGCCGAGCTTGCGTCCGCCCAGCGCCGCCGGCCAGATGTCGGCCTGTCGCCACATCACACCCTTGGGCATGCCGGTCGTACCGCCGGTGTACAGCACGTACAGGTCGTCGGGGGACCAGGCGGAGCGAACCTCGTCGGACAACTCGGGCGAGGCCGCCGCCAGGACGTCCTCGTACCACTCGGCGCCGTCGAGCAGGTCGTTGCCGCTGTCGTCGGCCACCTGGAGGAGGACGGTGAGGCCCGGCAGCCGGTCGCGTACCTCGGCCAGCGTGGGGGCGAACGCCGAGTGGAACATGATGCCCTTCGCCGCGGAGTCACCGAGGAGGTACTCGAGTTCTTCGGCGACGTAGCGGTAGTTGACGTTGAACGGCACCGAACGGGCCTTGTAGGCACCGATCATGCCTTCGAGGTACTCGCTGCCGTTGTGGAGGTAGAGCGCCAGGTGGTCCTGGCCCGACTCGTGGTTGGCGAGGTCGGAGCGCTCGGCGCGAACGGTGAACCCGCGTTCGATCAGTGCGTTCGCCAGCCGCCGGGTGCGGTCACCGATGTCGGCGTAGGTGAACGTGCGGGACGGCGTCACGATGCAGGGCCGGTCGCCGATGGCGGCTTCCACGGCCTCTTGGATCTGCGCGATGTTGAACTCCACTGGAACCCCCCGGTGTGGTTGAGCCGGAGAGCTTATGGCGCCGGAGAGGTGCCCCCGAACTCCGGGGGAGGTCACCGGCAGTCGGGGTCCTTCGACGGCACCGTCAGGTCGATGAGGTACTCGTGCACGGCGTCATCGACGCACGACGACCGGCCGTAGCTGGTGTGGCCCTCGCCGTCGTTCGACACGAGGTGGCCGTTGGCGAGCATGCCGGCGACCTTGACCGAGCTGGCGTAGGGCGTGGCCGCATCGCCGCGGTTGCCGAGCACGAGGACGGGCCCCGAGCCCTCGGCGCTGACCGGTCCGACGATCGGATCCGGTGGCGTCGACCAGTAGGCGCACGGCAGCAGCTCGTTGGCGACCGACCCACCGATACGCGGCGACAGCTTCCGCAGGCCGTTGGCGAAGGTGCGGTACTCCTCCGATCCGGTCGGGTGCGGCGAGTCGAGGCACTCGACCGCCGCGTACGCGGCGAACCCGCCGAAGTCGTAGTAGCCCTGCGCCATCCGAAGCATGCCCTCGCCGTCACCGTCGGCAGCGTCGGCCAGCGCCTGCGCGAGGTCCGGCCACAGCGACGGTTCGTAGCTGGCGTACACCGCGCCGGTCTGGAGTTCGGCGGGGCCGAGTTCGGCGCCGCTGCCCGCGGGGATGGGCGCGCGTTCGACCTCCTTCTGCACCTCGTCGTAGGTCGCGGCCAGGTCGTCCACGGGGCAGTTCGATTTGGTGGTGCACGCCTCGAACGCCCGCGTGATCGACGCGTCGATGGCGATCGTCTGGTTCGTGAGCCAGTCGGTGAACCCCTCGGTCGGGTCGACGACCCCGTCGAGCACCACGGCGCGGGCCGTGGTGGGGAACAGGGCGAGGTACCGCAGGCCGATCAGCGTGCCGTACGAGAAGCCCATGTAGGTGAGCTGGTCCTCGCCGAGGGCCATGCG
>CALMLJ010000490.1 GCA_937868025.1 uncultured Acidimicrobiaceae bacterium | reverse complement strand
CAGACCTGGTTTGCGTTGCGGGGCCACTCGATCACGGCCCAGCAGGCGAAGGACATCGCCGACAAGGTGAACGCCCAGAGCACCGCGGGCTGCGATGCCAACTACGCCGATTTCTGCGTCCCCAACAACCAGACGTCGGTGCGCTGCGCCGGCACCGACGGCGCCGGGCCCGAGGTCGGACCGGTCCGGATCGTGGGCTGGGACCACTTCGGCCTCGATCCCGACGGAGACAAGCGGGCCTGCCAATCGCCGCCAACTGCGACACCGACGCCGCTCGTCACCGCACCGACGGCGCCCCCGACCGCTCCCCCTCCCCTCCCGACGACTCCGGCGCCGACGACCACGACCACGGCCCCGGCGGGCCAGATCCCCGGCACGGGCACCTCGTTCATGTACGTCGCAGCGAGCGACGCCGACGTCATCCGCAAGATCGACACCGTCACACTCGACGTCGTCGCGACCTACGACGTGGGCGGTCCCCTCGGCGACGGTCTCGCGATGAGTGGAACCCGCCTCTTCTACGGCGCCGGGGACCGCCAGCACATGACGATCGGCATGTACGACATCGCCACAGGCGAGAACAACCGGTCGTACATCGGCGGGGTCTACGAGCCACTCCTGCGCACGTCGCCGGCGCTCCCCGGTCGTCTGGTCGTCGCCACGACCCACACCAGCCCGTCGACGTTGTACCTCTACGACGTCACCGGCGACTCGGGCGTTCGCCTCCGTCAGTCGAGCCCACACGGAGCGATCGGCGGAAACCTGAAGGAGGTCGAGATCTCCGCGGACGGCACGCGGATCTGGACAGCGGCGGGCGCACCGTACGTGATCTCCGAGGTGCGCACGTCCGACCTGACGCTGTCGGGCGGGAGCTTCGAGACCGGGGCCTACCCGACGGCGACGGCGTCGGCGATCGTCGGCGGCACCGAGCTGGTCGCCGCCGGGACGGCCTACAACCGGACGGCGTTCGTGTTCAACGCTGCCAGCCGGGAGCTCCTCACGAACACCCCGATCCCCGGCGAAACCGCGGACCGTGGGCTCCAGTTCTCCCGCGACGGTTCGAAGCTGTACGCCGCCGTCGAGGCGGGGGCGAGTGCCGACCTCGTCACGATCGACCGTGCGACCTCACGGGTCGCAACGGCCCCGATGTTCGGGAGGACCCTGTCCGACCTGTACTTCGACATGGGTGAGCTCGCCGTCGACCCCGGCACCGGCCGGGTGTTCGTCACGGCGCACGACGCGGTCTCGGTGTACAACCCCGACGGCACCTACGGGCGAACGCTCAGTCAGCGGGGGCCGCGCTCGATGGCCTTCTCCGCCACGGGGCCGACCTCCACACCTCCCACGCTCGTTCCGACCTCGCTGCCCAACGCCGGGCCGCCGGTGATCTCGAGATTCGACGCGTCGCACTCGAGTGGGCCGGCTCCGCTGACGACCGCGTGGCAGTGGACGATCTCCGATCCCGACGGGAGTCCCCTGATCTGCAGCCTGGACCTCGACGGCAACGGGGTCGTCGAGTCGACGATCAGTCCCTGCACCAGCGCGGCGATGCGCACCATCACGTACACCACGGCGGGGGAACGCACCGCTCGGCTGTACGTGTCCGACGGTGAACTCACGACGTCGGACGGCACGCTCGTCCGTGTCTTCGAGCCGTCTGCGGACCCGTTCGACATCACGATTCGACCCAACGGGTCCATGACGTCGTCGCAGCTCGCGGCGTTCACAGCCGCCGCCCAGCGCTGGGCCCGCGTGATCCGGACGGGGCTTCCCGACGGCACGGTCGCCGTCGAGGCGGACGAGTGCGACGACGGCGCTCCCGCCTACACCGGGCCGGTCGACGACCTCGTGATCGAGGCGATCATCACCCCGATCGACGGCCCCGACGGCATCCTCGGCGCGGCCGGACCGTGCCTCGTACGCAGCTCGGGCGGGCTCCCCGCCTACGGCATCATGCAGTTCGACTCGGCCGATGTCGCCATGCTCGAAGCCGACGGTTCCTTCACGACCGTGGTCCTGCACGAGATGGCGCACGTGCTGGCGTTCGGGAGCGTTGCCGGCTGGCGGGCGATCCTCGACGGGGCCGGTACAGCGAATCCGACGTTCGACGGCGCGGTGGCGAGGGCGGCGTGGAGCATGATCGGCGGCGGTTCCGCCTCGGTGCCGGTGGAGGGGCTGGGAGGTCCGGGCACCGCCGGCGGGCACTGGCGTGAGAGTGTGCTCGACAACGAGCTGATGACCGGCTGGCTGAACGAGGGACCGAACCCGTTGAGCACCGTCACGGTCGGAGCGATGGCCGACCTCGGGTACGGGGTGGACCTCGCTGGGGCGGACTCGTACGGCAGCGCCGTGAGCGCGTTCCGCGCACTGTTCACCCCGTCGCGGAAGATCGACGTGGAGCTCCTGTCGCCGCTCGATCGGACGATCTGAGCAATCAACGGCCGGCGGTCTCGGCCGGTCCCACGTCACTGTCAGCGCCCGTTGCCACAATGGCCGGCATGGAGATCATCAAACTGCAACCTGCCGGCCTCGTCGTGAGTCCGGCGTTCAGCCACGTCGCCATCGTGCCGCCCGGGGGGACCACCATCTACGTCGGTGGCCAGAACGGCGTCGACGAGACCGGCGCCGTCGTCTCCGACGACGTCGGGGCGCAGGCGAGTCGGGCCATCGACAACGCCGAGGTCGCGCTCCGTGCCGCCGGTGCGTCGCTGGGCGACGTCGTCCAGTGGAGCGTCGTGATCCAACAGGATGCCGATCTGGGGGCGGCCTACGGCGCCATCGCGCCGCGGTTGGCCACCGGCGGTGCGCCGCCACTCGTGTCAGCGTCCAAGGTGGCGGCGCTCGGCGTGCCCGGGGCGCTCCTCGAGATCAGTGCGATCGCGGCGGTCCTCCCGCCGGAGTGACGGCGTCGTGGTTGCCGGTCCACGCCGGGTCGGGCCGAAGCAGGCAACCAACCGGTCGAGTGACGTGCCCCTGTCGCGCGCCACCTCGGGACCGAACAGCTCTGGAACGCGCACCCGAGTCGTCGACCCAGTTCCGAGCGCCTCGTCAGCGGGCGGCGGGTACCGGCGATCGCGCAGGCGGCGAACCTGAGCCAGAGCACGGTTCGGAGGCGGGCGGTTGAAGCTGATCTGAATCGGGCCTGAAGCGGTGGACCGGATGCTCAGTGCATCCCGATCCCGCCAAGGAGCGCACCATGAAGATCACCGCCTCACCCATCACGATCCGCCGAGCCACCCTCCGGGCTGTGGCGGCCCTCACCGTTCTCGGTGTCGGCTCCGGGGCGTTCGCAGCGAACGCCGGTGCTGCCGTCCCCGAGCGCTACCCCCTCGGCTCGATCCACACCCTGGGCCGTACGTCGATCGACACCGCCCGCATCACCGGCCGGGCCGCCGATCCCGATCGACAGACGCTCGCGGTGCTGGTCCAGTTCACGGTCGACGGTCGCCACGTCGCCACCGTCTCGGCCAACGAGGGCGGCGACGGGCACGTGTTCGACGCGAGCCTCCGCATCGACGCCGGCGCCCATCGGGTGTGTACGAGCGCACTCGGCCGTGGGCCCAAGCAGCTGAAGGCCGAGTTGGGATGCGCCAACGTCGGGGCCTACGCGCC
>CALMLJ010000489.1 GCA_937868025.1 uncultured Acidimicrobiaceae bacterium | reverse complement strand
GAGCGAGTTGGCGCAGGGCGATCGCCGCGGCCGCCGAGCGCGCCGTGAGCACGTCTGCGGGGGTGGCGCGGGCCCAGGCATCGGGCAGGGCGCGGCGGACGAGCGTGGGGGCGAAGTTGTAGAACGTCGCCTCCACGAGGGCGGGCGCAGCGGCGCCGAAGGGGGCACTCCGCGCTGCGAAGTAGCCCATCCAGAAGCCCTTCATCCCGACCTCGGTCATCGCGTCCTGGCACGCGGCCGAGAAGTAGGTGACGGCGTGGATCGGTTCGATCAGCTCCCACAACCGTCGGCTCGGGGACGGGGAGGGTGGCGCCGTTGTCGGATCGGAGGTCATGGGGGACCGTTTTACCTGGCGCGACCGGGCGACGGCTGCGTCGTTCCCTCGAACGGGGCCGGCGGGTTCACGACGTAGATGCGGTCCTCGGTGAAGAGCCCGTCGAGCATGTGCCCGGCATCGGGGGTGTCCTCGAACCCGAGCGTGTTCCAGATCGCCTTGGCGTCGGGGTTCACCATGCCGTCGATCTCGATCGACAGGCCGAAGCAGCCGGTCTCGGCGATGATCCATCCGTAGTCGCGGAGGGCGACGGCGAAGATGCGGGCCGTCGAGCGGAGTGGGTCCGTGTACCCGCGGGCATCGAGCCAGGCCTCGATGTCGGCGTCGGAGATGTCGAGGGCGAACCGCATCCCCTCCGGAATCGTCTTCTCCCGGGTCGCGACGGTGT
Organism: uncultured Acidimicrobiaceae bacterium; assembly: GCA_937868025.1. The sequence continues at coordinate 4,381 of CALMLJ010000489.1, read as the reverse complement.
TCGGTTGAGTGTTCTCTCCGCAGTTGTTCGGCGGGCCGTCGTTCCACTCCACCCGCGTCGCGGGCGGGACGTAGAAGCCGCACGTCGAGCCGGCCGCCGCCGTCCCGACCTCGGCCTCGGTACACGGCGGTCCGAACATCGAGTTGAACACCGTCATCTCGAGGGCGTGGTCGATCGAACCGGCCTGCACCTCGTAGGGCGTGGTGATCAGCGCCAGTTTGGGGATCCCCATGCCACGGCCGTTCTGGTAGCTGTTCCACGTGCGGTAGTCGCCGTCGCTGCCGTCCTCGTTCGTGAGCTTGCCCACACCACCGGTGCAGAGGTCGCGGAACGGCGTGAACCCGTTGGCCAGGTTGGCGGCGTTCAGACAGGTCGTCGGGTTGTTCTTCTGGTACGACCACACGACCCAGTTCTCCCCGGTATCGGGGTTCACCATCAGGATGAACGCGTCGTTGCCGCTCGCGGCCTCCCAGTTGTCGTTCCAGGGGATCACCATCGAGTAGCCCGCCGACGGCGGAAACCCGAAGTTGGCGAAGTAGGCGCGCTTGGTGCTCGTGGCGAGCCGGGCGTCGTAGATCGGTGTCGAGTAGTTGCGCAGCTCCAGGTACACGTCGCCGCGCTGGTCGGGGTCGTCCCAACCGCCGTAGCTCCCGTACTTCCAGAACTTCTCGGCGTACGCGGCGTAGGTCTCGGAGCGGCCGAATTCGGCGACCGGGCGGTTCCAGGCGACTTCGGGAGCGAAGGGCCGCACGACGACCATCGGGTCGGTCCCCGGCGGGAGGGTGGCGGGCGGGCCGTCGGCGGTGCCGCTCTGGTGCTGAGCGACCACGCCCGCGGCGACGGCGAGCAGCACCATCGCCCCGGCCACACCGAGCCCGACTTTGACCTTGGTCCTCACCGGCCCGACGCTCCGGTCACGACCGCTGCGAGCCGCGGCCCAGCTGCGCGGCCAGCTCGGCCGCGGTGCCGACCGGTTGGTGGCACACCTGGCCCTCGCACACGTAGGCGAGCCCGTTCTCTCGCGCATCCCACAACGATCCGCTCCCGGTCTCGCCCCACGCCAGCACGGTGAGGGGACGCCAGGTCGCGCGGGCCTCGGCCACCAGGTCGGGACGATCGCCGACGATGACCACCTCGGTGATCCCCACGGCGTCGAGTTCGATCGCCAACAGGAGATTGGCGAAGGCCAGGGGCGTTTCCCCCGCGACGTGGCCGAGGACCGCCATCATCGTTCGGGCCGACGACGAGTAGCGGGCGGTCTCGGGATCGTCCGCCGAACCCAGCGCCGCGAGGCGCTGCAACCCGATCGCCGCCGTGGACAACGCCGACGGTGTTGCGTTGTCCATCAGATCCTTGGGGCGGGAGATGAGCGCCTCGGCGTCGTGGCCGGTGGTGAACAGGCCGCCGGCTTCGGTGTCCTCGAAGAGGTCGAGCAGCGCCGTGGCCGTCGCCCGTGCCTCGTCGAGCCAGCGCAGCGACCCCGTCGCCTCGTAGAGGCGGGTGAACCCGTCGACGAGCGCGGCGTAGTCGTGCGCGTAGCCCGCGTGACGGGCGCCGCCGTCGGCCTGCCAGCTGCGGTGCCAGCGGCCGTCGGCTCCGCGGAGCTCGCGGCAGAGGAACTCCGCCTGGGCCACGGCTGCCGCGAGCCACGCCGGTTCGCCGCACGCCGCGGCCGCCTCGGCGAGCGATGCGAGCAGGAGCCCGTTCCACTCGGTGAGTACCTTGTCGTCGAGGCCGGGGCGCGACCGGCGACCGCGGTGCTCGAACAGCGCGTGACGGGCGGCGGCGAGGCGCCCGGCCTGCTCGTCGTCGCCGTCGTCACCGAACGCCCCGACGGACCGGAACAGGATCGAGCCGGTCTCGAAGTTGCCGCTGCGGGTCACCCCGTAGGTCTCCTCGAACAACGTCGCCGTCGCGTCGTCGGTGGCGGCGGCCACGACGTCGTGCAGCTCGTCGAGGGACCACACGTAGAACGCGCCCTCCTCGCTGTGGCCGTGGGCGTCGAGCGAGTCGGCGTCCTCGGCCGAGAAGAACCCGCCGTCGGGATGGCGGAGGTCGCGGAGCAGGTACGTGATCGTCTCGTCGACGACCCGGCGGTACGCCGCGTTGCCGGTCATCTGCCAGGCGTGCAGGTACGGCCGCAGCAGCAGGGCGTTGTCATAGAGCATCTTCTCGAAATGCGGCACCAGCCACTGCTCGTCGACGGAGTAGCGGGCGAACCCGCCGCCCAGGTGGTCGTACATGCCGCCCGCGCACATCGCGTCGAGCGAGCGGGTCGCGGCCGCCAATGCCTCGGTCGAGCCGGTGCGGAGCGCCTGGTGCAGCAGGAGATCGACCGACATCGATTGCGGGAACTTCGGTGCGCCGCCGAAGCCACCCCACCGGGTGTCGTGTTGTCGCAGCAGCTGCTCCTCGCCCTGGCCGAGCGCCTCGACGCCCACCGGCTCGGCGTCGGTGTTGAACTTCGGCTGCCGGCGTAGGTACTCGGTGAGGTGTTGCGCCTGCTCGGCGAGGCCCTCGCGCTTGTGTCGCCACGCGTCGTCGATCGCTGCGCACAGCTGGGTGAACGACGGCATGCCGCCCCGGCCCGTCCTCGGAAAGTACGTGCCGCAATAGAACGGGGCACCGTCGGCGTCCATGAAGACGGTCATCGGCCACCCGCCGCTGCCCGTCATGGCCTGCGTGGCCTCCATGTAGATGGCGTCGACGTCGGGGCGTTCCTCGCGGTCGACCTTGACGTTGACGAAGAGGCGGTTCATCAACGCCGCCGTCTCGGGGTCCTCGAACGACTCGTGTGCCATGACGTGGCACCAGTGGCACGCCGAGTACCCCACCGACAGGAGGACGGGGCGGTCGGTCTCACGGGCGACGGCGAAGGCCTCGGGGCCCCACGGGTACCAGTCGACCGGATTGTCCGCGTGCTGGCGAAGATAGGGGCTGGTCTCGGTGGCGAGGCGGTTCACGGGCGGCACGCTACCGGCCGCGCCGCATCGATAGTCTCCGGCCGATGGAACTTCGTCTCGATGGAAAAGTCGCACTGATCACCGGCGCGTCGAAGGGGATCGGCAAGGCGATCGCCGCGGCGTACGCCGCCGCCGGCGCCCAGGTCATGATCTCGTCTCGCAAGCTCGACGCCCTCGAGGCGGCGCGCGCCGAGATCCTCGCAGCCACCCCGGACGCGGACATCGAGGTGTTCGAGGCCAACGCCGGCAACCTCGACGCAGCACAGGCGTGTGTGGCGGCGACCGTCGAGCGCTTCGGCGGCATCGACATCCTCGTCAACAACGCCGCGACCAACCCGTACATGGGCCCCACCCTCGACATCGACCCCGGGCGGTGGGACAAGACGACCGAGGTCAACCTGAAGGCGCCCCTGTTCTGGTCCCAGTACGCATGGCACGCCTCGATGAAGGACCGTCCCGGCGGGTCGATCATCAACGTCGCGTCGATCGGCGGCCTCACCGTGGAGCCCTCGCTCGGCAACTACAACGTCACCAAGGCGGCCCTGATCCACCTGACGAAGACGCTCGCGAAGGAACTCGCTCCCACCGTCCGGGTCAACGCGCTGGCGCCGGGCCTCGTGAAGACCGACATGGCCCGGGCCCTCTGGGAGGGCAACGAGGAATCGGTGGGGAAGTTCGTCACGATGCAGCGTCTCGGCGAACCCGACGACATCGCCAACGCCGCGCTGTTCCTCGCCTCCGACGCCGCCTCGTGGATCTGCGGCCACACCCTCGTCGTCGACGGCGGGATGCTGCTGTAGACGGGCTCTGGTCCCGAAGGTGAACACGAGGTGAACACAGCGTTACTCTGATGCCCTTCCCGAGGGGGTGGGTGTGGACCGCAGAACGTTCTTGACCTCGTTGGCCGCGGCCACCGTCGCGGTGGCGTGCACCACCGACGACGACGCCTCGACGAGGTCGTCGGCATCGCCGCCGACCACGTCGCCCGAGCCGGTGACCGCTGCGACGCCAGCGCCGGCTGCGGCGCTCGCCGCCGGGAGCTTCGCCCTCGGGGTCGCGAGCGGTGACCCGCTCCACGACCGCGTGGTCATCTGGACCCGCCTCGCCTCGGCGCCGGTCGCCGTCGACGGTGGGTCGCCCTCCACCGACGTCGAGGTCGCCTACGACGTGGCGACCGACGAGGCCTTCACCGACCTGGTGGCCTCCGGCATCGCGACTGCGACCGCGGCGCTGGCCCACTCCGTCCACGTCGACGTAACCGGCCTGCGGCCCGACACGTGGTACTTCTACCGCTTCCGGGCCGGCGACCAGACGAGCCCGACGGGCCGGACCCGCACCTTCCCGGCAGCGGACGCGTCGCCGAACTCGTTCCGCTTCGTGTTCGCCTCGTGCCAGGACTTCCAGTGGGGTCGCTACGG
>CALMLJ010000488.1 GCA_937868025.1 uncultured Acidimicrobiaceae bacterium | reverse complement strand
CGGCGTCCACCACCGCTCGACCGGCAGGTGGTGGGAGGTGGGACGGAGGTACTGGCCGATCGTCACGATCTCGACGCCGATCGAAGCCAGGTCGGCGAGCGTCTGGACGACCTCGTCGAACGTCTCGCCCATCCCGGCGACGAACCCCGACTTGGTCGTGAGTCCTGCCGCCTTCGCCCGGGCGAGGACCGACAGGCTGCGGGCGTACGACGCCGAGGGACGCACCGCCCGCTGGAGGCGGGCGACCGTCTCGATGTTGTGGTTCAGGACCTCGGGACGGGACGCGAAGACGACCTCGAGGGCTCGGTCGTCGCCGCGCAGGTCACTGATGAGCGCCTCCACCGACGGCGCCGGCGCCGGCGACGCTGCGGAGCCCAGCGCGTGGATCGCGTCGATGGTGGCCGCAACGTGGGCCGCGCCGCCGTCCTCGAGGTCGTCGCGGGCGACCATCGTGAGAACGGCGAACCGCAGTCCCATGTCGGCCACCGCCTGAGCCACCTTCGCCGGCTCGTCGACGTCGAGCGGCAGCGGCTTGGACGTGTCGACGAGGCAGAACCCGCAGGCCCGGGTGCATCGCTCGCCACACAGCATGAAGGTGGCGGTGCCGTCCGACCAACACTCGCTGAGGTTCGGGCACCCTGCTTCCTCGCACACCGTCACGAGGCCGGCATCGCGCAGCGTCGACCGCACCTCCAACACGTCGGCGTCGAGGCGGACCTTGGCCCGCATCCAGTCGGGCTTCGGCTCGGTGATCGACACCCGCTCGCTGACGCCGGCCTCGGCGAGGCGTCCCAGCAACCGAAGGCTCGTGCCGTCGGACTGCGTGGTGTTCGACGAGTAGCGAACCGCCGTGCCCGCGCCCTCGCCCCGGCTGAACGGCGCCAGGTCTGCGTCGGTCGACGACGTGCGCCACACCACATCGGCGCGGTCGACATCGCGGCCCACGCCATCGCCGAACCGAACCGCCGCCCGGGCCACGATCGCGTCGACGACCTGTCGCATCGTCACGTCGACGCCCTCGGAACGGAGCGACGTGACCGCCTTGTCGGTGATGCCGCACGGCACGATGTGGCCGAACATGGCCGGATCGGGATCGACGTTGATCGCGAAGCCGTGCATCGTGCGCCCGCGGCTGATCTTCACCCCGACCGCTGCGATCTTGCGGGGCCGAGGGCCGTCGGCGTCGAGCCACACCCCCGGTGCCCCCTCGATGACCGAGGCGCCGGGGAGACCGAGGTCGGCGAGCGCCTCGATGACGAGGTGCTCGATGTTGAGGACGTGGGCCCGCGTCGACGGCATCTCACCGGCAGCGTGATCGGCCAGGGTGAGGATCGGGTACCCCACCAACTGGCCCGGCCCGTGATAGGTCACGTCGCCACCTCGATCGGCCCGAACCAGTCGGGCCCCGACGTCGTGGGGGTCGACGAGGATGTTGGCCGCGTCGGCCCGCACCCCCATCGTGTAGGTGTGCGGGTGCTCCAACAGGAGGAGGTAGTCGTCCGTCCCGGCGCACAGCGCCCGCTGGAGCGCGAGCGCGTCGGTGTAGTCGACGCGACCCAACCAGCGGACGCGCAGGGTCACTACAGTTCCGCCACCCAGTCGCGGGTCTCGAGGATCTCCTTGATCCGGGCGACGAACGCCGCGGCGTACGCGCCGTCGAAGGCCCGGTGGTCCCAGCTGAGCGTCAGGTTGCCGACGGAGTGGATGGCGATCGACTCCGAGCCGTCGGGCAACTCGACGACGACCGGGCGACGCTTGACACCGTCGGTCGACAGGATGCCCACCTGCGGCTGGTTGATGATCGGGGCCACGAGCAGCGTGCCGTAGCTACCGGAGTTCGAGATCGTGAACGTCCCACCGTTGAGATCGTCGGGCGAGAGCTTCTTCTGACGGGCACGGGTGGCCAGATCGTTGACCTCGCGGGCGATGGCGCGGAGCCGCTTGCCGTCGGCGCCTTGGATGACCGGGGCCAGCAGGCCCTCGAAGTTGAGGTCGACGGCGATCGACAGGTTGACGGCGTGGTGCACGATCAGGTCGCGCTCTCCCACCGTGGCGTTCATGTGCGGGAACTCGGCGAGTGCGTCGACGACGGCCCGGGCGATGAAGGGCAGGTAGGTGAGGGAGAAGCCCTCCTCTGCCTTGAACTGTTCCTTCTGGGCACGGCGGGCACGCTCCACGGCCTCGAAGTCGACGTCGATCGCCGTGATGGCGTGCGGCGACGTGGCCAACGAACGAACCATGTGCTCGCCGGTGCGCAGACGGATGTTGCTCAGCGCCACGACCGAGTCGCCCTGACCGGCGAGGACCGGTGCTGCTGCCGGGGCGGCAGCGGGTGCAGCGGCGGCTGGGGCGGGCGCAGCGGCGGCAGCGGCGGGAGCAGCGGGCGGGGCCGCCGGCGCGGCGGGGGCGCCGCCGGCTCGGGCGTCCAGCACACCGAGCACGTCTTCACGAGTGATCCGGCCCCCGACACCGGTGCCGGGGATGGCGGTGGCGTCGAGCCCGTTCTCCTCGATCAGGCGACGGACGAGCGGGGACAACAGCTGGCCGCCGGCACCGGAGCTTTCGGGCGCCGCAGCCGGTGCCGGGGCGGGCGCGGGCGCCGGGGCGGGAGGCGGCGTCGGGGCCTCGGCCACGGGTACCGGCGCGGCAACCGGCGCTGGCGCCTCGGGCGCAGGGGCGGGCACCTCGGGGGCCGGCGCCTCAGCGGCGGGGGCCGGCGCATCGGCCGCAAGGGCTCCTCCGGCCGGCGAGTCGGCCAGCACCAGGAGCACGGTGCCGACGTCGACGGTCTCGCCCTCGGGCACCTTGATCTCGGTGATGTACCCGGCGGACGGCGAGGGGACCTCGGAATCGACCTTGTCGGTGGAGACCTCGAACAGCGTCTCGTCCTCGGCGACATGGTCGCCGACCTGCTTGAACCACTTGGTGATCGTGCCCTCGGTGACCGATTCTCCGAGCTGCGGCATCACGATGTCAGCCATCGCTGAACGTCCCTTCTCGACGGGAGGCGGTGACGAGCCTGTCGCTCGTCACGGGGAACCAGTGCGGCGCCTCCCGAACATGTATGCAACCTGTATTCCACCACGCTAGCGGCACCATCGCCCACGAAAACCCCACCACCGGCCGATGTGTTCCCGTGCGTCGAACAGGGTCCGAATTTCTCAGTGCGCAACACGGCCGAATCTGTTGTGATCCCTCGATGAACGAGGAGCGCTGGGAGACGGCGGACGAGATCCAAGAAGCGCTGGACCGCTTCGTCGCCGACGTGCCGGGATACCGCATGCCGGCGGTGTACGCCGTCGGCATGGTCGACGACACCGGCGTCGCGGCCTTTCCCCACGTGAACCGTGGTGACCACCCGCTGCCGGCCGCCGTGCTCGCCCACGTCGTCGGCTACCGCTCGGGCACACGGGCCCACCCGCTCTCGCCGGACGAGCTCGATCGGGCGATCGCGTTGCTCGCACCAGCGGAGGCGTGCCGGCTGTACCAACACCCCAACCTGTGGGCCTGGCGCGAGATGCGAACCCGCGGCGGCCCCGACGCGGCCTACGTCGCCATCTTCGTGGGTGACGCCGAACTCGGCTGACCCCCGACGACGTCAGTGCAGCGAGCGGCCCGTGAGCGCGATGACGGTCTCGCCGAAGAGCTCACTCATCGACGGGTGCGGCTGGATCAGCTCAGCCACCTCGTCGACGGTCGCCTCCCAGTTGACCGCGAAGTAGCCCGCGCCCAGCTGCTCGGTGACCCACGGGCCGACCATGTGCACACCGAGGATCTTGCCGCCGCTGCCGTCGGGTCGCTTCTCCGCGATGACCTTCACGAGGCCGTCGGTCTCGCCCAGGATCACCGCACGGCCGTTGCCGATGAAGCGGTGCTTGTTGGTGACGACCTCGTACCCGGCCTCCTTGGCCGACTCCTCGGAGTGGCCGGCGAAGCTGACCTCGGGGTGGCAGTAGATCGCCCACGGCACCTTGCCGTAGTCGACCGCCGCCGGGTTCTCGCCGAGGATGTCCTTGATCGCGTTGACGCCCTCGATGAAGCCGACGTGGGCCAGCTGCGGCGTCGCGATGCAGTCGCCGATTGCCCACACGCCGGGCTCGGCCGTGCGGCAGTTCGCGTCGACCTCGAAGAACCCGCGTTCGCTCACGGCGACGGCCGGGCCCTCGGCGACCACGCCGCGGGCGATGGGCGACCGACCGACCGACACGACCACGATGTCGACCTCGAGGGTCTCCTCGCCGAACGACACGACGGTGCCGCCGTCGGCCTTGGGGGCATGGCCGGTGACCGACACGCCGGTGCGGATCGTCATGCCCTTCTTCTTGAACGACCGCTCGACGATCGCAGCCACGTCCTTGTCGCACCCGGGAAGGATCTTCGGCAGCCCCTCGAGGATCGTGACCTCGGTGCCCATGTCGGCCAACGTCGACGCGAACTCGCAGCCGATGGCGCCACCGCCGATGACGGCGGCGCGGAGGGGCAGCGTGCGGAGGTCGAGGAACTCGTCGCTCGTGAAGACGACGCGACCGTCGGGTTCGAAGCCGGGGATGGTGCGTGGCACCGACCCCGTCGCCAGGATCACCGACGTGCCGATCAGCATCGTCTCGGTGCCGTCGGTGCCAGCGACGTGCACCTGGTGTGAGGGGCCGAGCGTGCCGGTGCCGGCATAGACGTCGACCTT
>CALMLJ010000487.1 GCA_937868025.1 uncultured Acidimicrobiaceae bacterium | reverse complement strand
TACTGCTGGAAGAACGCGCCGACGTCCTGGCGCGTCTGCCAGAAGATGACGATGCGCGGGTCGAACAGGAGCGCCCGACCCGACTGCCGCACCCGGTAGTCGAACTCGAAGTCCTCGTTGGCGGTGATCGCCTCGTCCCAGCCACCCACGTCGCGAATGACGGCGACGGGGTACGCACCGAAGGGAATGTGGTCGACCTCCTGGGGTTCGACGCCGTGGTGGTACGTCGAGTTGCCGACACCGAAACGCGAACCGAGCGCCGCAGCGATGGCCCGTCCCTGCACTGTGGTGGCCACCCCGTCCTTGCGACCGCCCACGCCGCCCCACCGGCCCTCCGGGAGGTGCTCCATGATGAGTTCGACGTAATTGCTGGGCACGGTGCTGTGGGCGTCGACGCGGACGAGCCACGGTGACGTCACGTGCTCGACCGCCGTGTTCATCGCGGCCGCCTGGGTGCGACGCGGATTGTGCACGAGTCGCACCCGCGGGTCGACCGTGGCGTACTCCTCGACGAGCCGGCAGGTCAGGTCGTCGGAGCCTCCGTCGACGACGAGAACCTCGATGTTGCGCCACGTCTGCGCCAGCACCGCGTCGAGGCAGATGCTGATCGAACGTTCCTCGTTGAGCGTCGGAACGACGACCGAGACGAGCTGCTGATGGCCTCGGTCGCTTCGGATCAGACTCAACGACGCTTGCCGAGCAGCGTCGGGATGGTTCGAAGCCCGATCACGAGGTCACGCCACGGCGTCCAGTTCTCGATGTACCGGTTGTCCAGGCGAACCCGGGCCTCGAGTGACGAGTCACCCCAGAAGCCGTTGACCTGCGCCCAACCCGTGATGCCGGCCGGCACCCGGTGACGATGGGCGTACCCCTCGATCGTCGCAGTGTGCTGGTCGACGAAGTAGGGCCGCTCGGGCCGGGGACCGACGATCGACATCTCGCCCTTGAGCACGTTGAGCAGCTGCGGGAGTTCGTCGAGGTGCGACTTGCGGAGGAACTTGCCGATCGGCGTGATCCGGTCGTCGTCGAGGTTCACGGCCTGCGCCCGCTGGTCGAGTTCGGCCTGCTTCTGCGGGTCGGCCACGTACTTCATGGTGCGGAACTTCAAGATGTCGAAGGGCACGTGGTCGACACTGACGCGGACCTGGCGGAAGTACACCGGGCCGGGGCTCGTGAGCTTTACCGCCAGCGCGCACGCCAGATAGACGGGCGACACGGCCAGGAGCACGAAGCCGGACACGGCGACGTCGAACGCACGCTTGAGCGGCCACATGAGGTGCTGGCGGCCCGGACGACCCAACGGCGTGATGGCGAAGCCGTCGACCTCGAAGCCCCCTTGCCCGGCGGACACACCCAACTCGAAGAACCGGGGAACGGTATAGAACTGCACCGGCAGGTGGGCGCACTCCCGCACGTACCCGACGAGCTCGGTCTCGGTGGCGCCGCCGAACCCGAGCACGACGTGGCGCACCTGGGTCTCCTCCAGGATGGCCAGGAGATCCTCGGGGCGACCGATGAGCGGGTGCGAGAGGCGCTCCTCGAACCGGTCCACGAACCCGACGGGCAGCAGACCGCAATCGGGGTTCTGCTCCATGGCGGCGGCAAGGTCACGGCCGACCGAACCCGCACCGACGATGATCGTGTCCTCGAGGTCGTACCCCCGGGCGCGGACGGCGTGAGCGACCTTGGTGGACACCAGGCGGCCCACGAGGACGAGGGGCACGGTGATGCCGACGAGCTTCACCAGCACCGACTTGTCGATCATGTAGATCCACCAGGTGAGCACCACGGCGATCACCGGGGCGAACGTCAACCTGACGAGGACCGATCCGATGAGCTCACTCGCACGGGGGACGAGTCGACCGCTGCGATGGGTGGGAATCAGCAACACCACGGCGATGCAGGTGTAGAGGAGAACCAGTTTGCGAAGGCCGGGCTGGCCGCTCGTGAGGTTCCAGACCACCGGCACGCCGGCGATGACGGCGGCGTCGATGGCCACACCGAACACCCACGTCCAGGCGCCGATGCCACGGCGTTGGGCCTGGGTTGCGGGGGCCGACCGCTCTGCTTCGTCGGGCGGCCGCACGAGTGCGAGGTCGGGCCGAGTCACCACCGCGTCGTCGACCGACTTCAGCGCCGCCTCTTCACTCCCAACCGCCGTGACCCGCAACATTCACCAGCTCCTGATATCGACATTGCGCGTTCGGGTCGACGGACTACCCCCCGACGACCACGAGCTGCACACACCCCAGTACTGGTGAAGCTAAGCACGCCCTCAAGCCAAACTCAAGGGTCACAATGGCTCATCGAACACCGTTCACCAACGATTCGCGAGGCATTTGCACCGTCATGACATCGACCTGGACGGCCGATGACGCCCTACTTACGGAGGACGACGGCGCCGACGGGGTTCGTGGTGTTCGACCGCAGGGCGTTGCCCGTGAATCGGGCATCGCGGATCGACGTCCCACCCTCGGTCACCACGACGATCGTGGCATCGGCCATCGACAGCAGCTGGGTGACCGGCACCGGACCCGGCACCTGCGGGCCGTCGACGACGACCACGTACTTGCCCGACATCGCCCCGAGCACCTGGTGGAGGTTGGAGCGCATGCGAAGGAGGGACCCACCGCGGTTGATGCCGGCGGGCATGACCCGGATCATGCCGGACGGCGGAACCATGCCGTCGAGGAGCTGTGGGGTGTGGCCGTTCTCCAAGCGGAGGAGCGTCTGGTCGACCCGGAGGTCCCCGGTCAGGCACTCGGCGAGGCCGGGCTCGTCGGAGGCGCCAATCAGCTTGGTGAGCGAGGCGTTCTCGAGGTCGGCGTCGATCAGCGCGACGGGCTGGTCGAAGTTGCGGGCGATGGCACACCCGAGCGCCAGCACGAGCTTGGAGCGCTCGACATCGGAATCGGGGCCCACGACCACCAGACGATGGATCGGGCCCGACGCTCCGAGCCGCTCGATCGCCGAGAGCATGCCGAGCACGGCGTCCTGGGGATTGGTGCTGCGACCGTCCCCGACCGCCATGATCCGGGCGAGCACCGGCAGGTCGAGCGCATCGCCGACGTCACGCGCCGAGCTGATGACCGGCTTGCGGTACTGGCGGAACGCCGCAACGACGAAGGCGATGAGGAACGCAATCGAAGCGCCGCTGAACAGGCCGACCCACCAGGGCACGAACTCCTCCTCACGGATCGGGCGGTTGAAGATCTCCTGGACGATCGGGCCGGAGATGCGCTCCTCGATGGGCAGGTTGCGCTGACCGCTCTCGACGACCTCGGTCAACGTCGGAACGATCGCCGCCGACACCTTGTCCGCCTCGGCCATCTTCGTGGAACGCACCGACACCTTGATGGTGGCGGCGGCCGGCGGGCGGCTCGGGGAGATCATCGCCTTGATCGTCTCCGCCGGCAGCTTGAGCCCGGTCTTCGCCTTGATCTCGGCGGCGAAGCCCTTGTCGGCCATGATCTCCTCGAACGCGCGGATGAGCGTGTCGTTGTCGTTGGGGTTGTTGCCCGACATGATCAGGAGCGACCGGGACACCACGAACTGCTTGGGCAGGAAGAACGTTGCGGTCATCGCCAGCACGCCGGTGATCAAGGTCAGCGCACCGATGGCGAGCCAGGTACGGCGTCCGAACCGGAAGCTGATCGAGTTCTTCTCCTCGACCAGGGTTGGATCCGGCAGCGTTGCCAGCGTCCCAACGTCACTCATGCGCTCATTCCCATCCGCTGCTCCTGCGAGGGCGCCCACCGGCGCAAGCTCACGAAGAGTCTCTGTTCGTTCACTCTGCGCCGATCAGCACGAGTGCAGGTACAAGCGAAAGGCTACCGACGCAGGCTCGAAAGCGAAAGGCACGGACTCGTGAACAAACGGTGCAGAGACGCGCGGCGAATGTCGTTCCGGGTTCGCACTCTCGGAGACGGCTCGCTAAAGTGCCTCCCGCCATGGGTTCACTGATCAAGAAACGCCGGAAGCGGATGCGGAAGAAGAAGCACCGCAAGCTCCTTCGCCGCACTCGCCACCAACGCCGAGCTCGCGGAAAGTAGCCCTCGGTCGCTGGGCATCTCCGCTCGGCACGGTCGCGTCGTTCCTGCTAACGCTCCGGAACCACGGCCGATCCACCGATCGTGTGTACGACCCGTCGGCCTTCGCCCGGGTAGTCACCCTCCACGAACCAGGTCGATCCACTGCCGGCGAGCCGCGGGGTCATCCCCGTCGCTTCCTCGAGGCGGTCCCGCCACTCCCCAATCTCGGGGAACGAGGCGACTGCCGCGTCGGTGAGGTCGTTCGGATCGACCGCGCCATCCGGTGCGGTCGGCCCACCCATCGCGTCCCACCGCCGGTAGACGACCGGCGTCGAGCAATGCACCGGGGGCGTCAACAGGGTGAACGTGCGGTCGACCGGCGGCAACGGTTCGACGATCTCGCCGATCCCGGTCACCCGCGCCCGCGACCCGGCGAGGCAGAACGCCACGTCCGCGCCGAGCTTCGCGGCGGCATCGAGGTCGTCGAAGCCGCCCCACCGGAGAATCGCCGCCGCGTCGCTGCTGCCACCCCCCAGGCCGGCGCCGGCGGGGATCTGCTTGTCCACGTCGACACGGACGTCACGGCCGATCATACGGAGCGCGCGGCTCACGAGATCGGTGCCATCGGTCCGTCCCACCAGGTCGCCGGCGGCCGGTCCAGCCATGTAGACGCCGGTGCCCTCGGTGATGTGGAGCGTGTCGAACAGGTCGACCGACACCATCTCGGCGTCGATGAGGTGCATCCCGTCCGAACGCAGGCCCGTGAGGCGGAGGCTGACGGTGAGCTTGGCGGGCGCCGAGAGCGTGATCATGCTGCGGACCCTACCGAAGGGGCGAGACCGCCTCGGTCAGCCGGCACCACTCGGCCACGTCGAGCTCCTCGGCACGGCGCCGACCGTCGATCTCCGCGGCCTCGAGCTGGGCGTCGGTGACTCGCTCGCCAAGCGCTCGACGCAACGTCTTCCGGCGTTGGCCGAACCCCGCACGCACGAGATCGAACAGCACCACGGGATCGACGGCGTGGACGGGATGCTCTCGGCGGACGATCTCGACGAGCGCCGAGGTCACCCGCGGCTGGGGGTGGAACACCTCGGCGCCGACGGTTCCCACCAGACGAGCGGTCGCCCAGTACCCGACCTTCACCGACGGGATGCCGTACGCCTTGGAGCCCGGTCCGGCGGCCAAACGCTCCCCCACCTCCCGCTGCACCATGACCAACATCCGCGTCACATGCGGGGCCTCGTCGAGCAGTCGTAGGACCACCGGAGTCGCGACGTTGTAGGGGAGGTTCGCGACGAGGGTGTGGGGGCGGTCACCCACGACCGTCGACCAGTCGACCTCCATGGCATCGGCGGCGAGGATCCTCGCCCGACCGCCCGTGATCTCGGTCAACGGCTCGATGAGACGCCGGTCGATCTCGACAGCGGTCACCTCGGCGCCGGCCTCGAGCAGTCCCAGCGTCAGCGAGCCGAGGCCCGGCCCGATCTCGACAACGGTGTCACCCGACTCCACCCCCGCCAACCGGACGATCTTGCGGATCGTGTTCTGATCGACGACGAAGTTCTGTCCCAGCGTGCGGTGCGGCTCGAGGCCGTACCGGGCCATGACCTCCAGGAGGGAGGTGCGGGTGAGCAGCGCCGGGATCGGATCAACCACCGGCGCCTGCCGCCGGGTCGACCGCAGCGGCGGGGGGAGTCGTGACCGGCGGATCGGTGGCCGGCGGCGGATCGGTGGCCGGCGGCGACGTCGGAGGGGGCGCGGTCGGGGGCGGCGACGTCGGAGCCGGGTTGGTCGCCGGTGGCACGGTCGTCCGGCTCGGCGCGGTCGTTGTCGTGGTCTTGCCCCCCGGCACCGTCGTCGTGGGCTTCGGTGCGGTGGTCGGCGGCGGAACCGTCGTGCCGGCCATGTTGTTGCGATTGACGCGACTCAGCGTCTCGTCGTCGCTGTCGCTGTAGCGACTCCAACCCTTGGCGACCCAGTTCGGGTCGATGGGCACCTGAACCGGCGGCGGGTCGTCGCCGTCCTTCGGTGCTCCCGTGGTGGTGGTCACAGCAGTGGTGGTCGGAGCGCCGGCGTTGGCGGCCACCGTCGTGGTGGTGCCCGACGAGGTCACCTTCTCGTCGTCACCCGTGACGAGGTCGCGGATGACGAACGGCACCACGATCACCGTCGCGAGGGCGACCACGATCAGCGGGCCGCGTCGCCGCGGTGGGGGCGTGGCACGGCCCAGGGTGGATGTCGACAGCGGGATCATGCAGTGGCAGGCAGTCGGTAGAACCGCTCCGCGGTCGTCCACGTCGCCGTGGCGAGGTCGGCCGTGTCGATCTCCCGCAGCTCGGCAATCGCTGCGCCCACCACGCTGACCAGCGCCGGCCGGTTCGGCTTGCCCCGATGGGGCACCGGAGCGAGGAAGGGTGCGTCGGTCTCGACCATCATGCGGTCGAGCGGGCACAGCAGCGCCGCCTCGCGCAGCTCGGGAGCCGACGGGAACGTGACGATGCCGCTGAAGGAGAGCACCGCCCCGAGATCCAGGCAACGCTCCGCCTCGACCGGACCGCCGGTGAAGCAGTGGAACACAGTCCGATCGGGCACCGTCTCGGCAGCGAGGATCTCGAAGGTCTCGTCCCACGCCTCGCGGGTGTGGATGACGAGCGCCAGGTCGAACTCGTGCGCCAGACGGATCTGCTGGGCGAACACCGCTCGCTGTTCGGCGGCCGGCGACTTGTTGTAGTGATAATCGAGTCCGCACTCACCAACGGCGACGACGCTGGGATCGGTGAGGAGTTCCCGCAGGCCCTCGATGCCCTGCGCCGCATCGTGGGGATGGACGCCGGCGGTCGCCCACACGCCGTCATGGGCTCGGGCGACCTCGATCGCGGCGCGGGACTCGGCCACGTCGCAGCCGACGTTGATGAGGCGCGTGACACCGCCGGCGGCCGCCTCGGCCACGAGGTCTGCCGCCAGCGCGCTGTCGCCGGCGGGCAGATGGCAGTGATTGTCGATCCACATCGCCGACAGCCTCGCTCAGATCCCGTCCCGCAAGCCAGCCATCCCCGGTGCGTAGAGTGACCGGCGTGTCCGTTCCAGACGACGACGAGCGCCTGCGACGGCGGCCGAAGGTGCTCCTCCACGACCACTTCGACGGGGGCATCCGAACGGCGACGATCATCGATCTCGCCAACGACATCGGCTACCGCGACCTCCCCACCTACGACGTCGACGACCTCGCCGCGTGGTTCCACCGGGGCGCCGACCGTCGCAGTCTCGAGCTGTACCTCGAGACCTTCGTGCACACCGTGGCGGTGCTCACCACCCCCGAGGCCATCGAGCGGGTCGCCGCCGAGTGTGCCGAGGACCTCGCCGCCGACGGCGTGGTGTACGCCGAGTCACGGCTCGCTCCCGAGGAGGTCGTGCACGCCGACCCCACCGGCCGGTTGACCATGGACGATGCGATCATCGCAATGCGGCGGGGTTTCGACTCCCGGGCCGACCTCGGCATCGAGATGCGGACGATCGTGTGCGCCATGCGCAACCACTCACTGAGCGCAGACGCGGCGCGGGCCGCCGTGCGGAACCGGGACCACGGCGTCGTCGGCTTCGACATTGCCGGGCCCGAGACCGGCTTCCCTCCGTCCGAGCACCTCGAGGCCTTCGACATCGCCCGCGCCGGTGGGTTGGGCATCACCATCCACGCCGGCGAGGCCGCCGGCATCGGTTCGATCCGCGAAGCCCTCGTGGACTGCGGTGCGGACCGGCTCGGCCACGGCGTGCGCATCGTCGACGAGGTGGGGTTCGACGGTGACGGCGCGGTGGCACTCGGCCCCGTGGCACAGATGGTGCGCGACAGCGGCACCTGCCTCGAGCTGTGCCCGACGTCCAACGTGCACACCGCCGCGGCCGG
>CALMLJ010000486.1 GCA_937868025.1 uncultured Acidimicrobiaceae bacterium | reverse complement strand
GTCGCCGTCGTGCAGGACGCTCGACGCAGTGCGGGTCCCGACCACGCACGGCACCCCCAACTCGCGGGTCACGATCGCGGCATGGCAGGTCCGCCCGCCGCTGTCGGTCACCACGGCGGCGGCGCGACGCATCACCGGCACCCAGTCGGGACTGGTCGTCGGTGCGACGAGCACCTCGCCGTCGAGGAGCAATCCGCCGTCGCTCGGCGAGTGCAGGATGCGGACGCGGCCGCGGGCGGTGCCCGCCGAGGCGCCGAGTCCCGACACGAGGACGGCACCGTCGGCAGCGACCGGGCCTGCCGCGACGCTGTTCGTGGGCGGTGCCGTTGTGCCGGCGGTCGTGATGGGCCGGGACTGCACGATGAACATCGTGTCGGCGTCGTCGGTGCCCGTCGGCCCGACCACCGTCGGCGCGACGACCCACTCGACGTCCTGGGGGCAGCCGTAGTGGGCGGCGATCTGTTCGCCCAACCGAGCCAGTTCGAGGACTTGATGGTCGGCGAGGACCGGGCCGGCGTCGCGGTCCGGCAGGTCGATCTGTTCGACTCCGCCGCCGGCGCGCCGTTCGAGCGCGACGTGTTGGGCGCCGCGACGGGTCGTGGCGACACGGTGGGTACCCGTGTCGACCACGTAGGTATCCGGTTCGACGAGCCCGCTCACGACCGCTTCGCCGAGGCCCCGGGCCGCTTCGATGACGAGCTTGCCGACCCCCGGGTCGGCCGGGTCGTCGGTCAGCATGACGCCGGCCGCGACGGCGGGGACGAGACGCTGCACCACGACCGCGATCGTGGGCTCCTCGCCCATGCCACGTTCGGCGCGGTAGGACAGGGCGCGCTCGGAGAACAGCGACACCCAGCAGTCGAGCACCCGCTGCCGGACGGCGTCGGTCCCGATGACGTTGGCGAACGAGTCGTGCATCCCGGCGAACGACGCCGCTGCGGTGTCCTCGCTCGTCGCCGACGACCGCACGACGACCGCGCCCTCGTCGCCGGCCAGATCGCGGTAGGCGCTGTCGACGAGCGCGGCGAGATCGGTGGGGATCCCGGCCGATCGGACTGTGTCGCGCAGTCGTTCGACCGTGGCGGCCAGGTCGGTGACCTCCCCGGCGAACACCGCTGCGGCGGCCCGACGGAGCTCCTCGCGCACGCCGCCCCGCTCCATGGCGGAGCGGTAGGCGTCGGCCGTGACGACGAAGCCGTCGGGCACCGGGAGGCCCGCGGCGGTCAGCTCACCGAGGTTCGCACCCTTGCCGCCGGCCCGGGCGACGTCGTCGCGCCGCAGGCTGGCGAACGGACAGATGGATGGCGCCTCCGTCTCCGGACGTGCTGGGGGAGCGGAACTCGGTGTCGGAGGCGCCATGTCTCCAGGGGACACCCGGCCGGCGGATCGAGGTAGAGGCCAAGGTCCCGGGTCCCGGAGGTGGCGGTCCGGACCTTCGGCCCTGTCGTTCGGGGGCGGGTGGGTGCACGCTGGTACCGACCGTCGAAAGGACCACCATGACCGACCAGACCAGCTCCGGCGACTTCGGGACCACCGACCACGAGGGCCAGGACCTCGCCGAGATGTTCGACGAGGAGGCGCTGGGCGGCGACGAGCTGGCCCCGCACCACCAGGAACTCCTCGCCCCCGACCTCGGCGGCTCGGACGAGACTGCCGAACTCGTCGCGTCGTTCGATGAGGCCGAGGGCCCGATCGGTCCCGAGGACGCGGCGCTCCACATCGAGGACGAGCGCAGCTGAGTTCCGTCGCCGCGCGAGTCGGACGTGGCGACGGGCGGGGCCCCGAACCGGACCCGCCCGTCGCCCACCGACGACGGTGTCGTCAGCGCTTGGTGGTGACCCGGGTGCGAAGTTCGTCGGCCGTGGCGTCGACGGCGGCGACGAAGGATCGTCCCAACTGTCGTGCGTCCTCCCGCACTGCCTCGTCGGCGTACGCGTCGGTGATGGCCTCGACGGTCTCGTCGATCACCGAGCGGAGCTTCTCGAGGCCGGCACGTTCGCAGACCTCGTCGTCGGACAGCTCCTCCTCGGCGTGGAGCTTGAGCTTGAGGCACAGCGCCGAGAGGTGGTCGCCGACCTGGGTCCATGCAGTCTTGGTGTCAGTCATGCCCCGAGCCTGCGCTCGATGTGACGGAGCGGGAAGGGCCGTTGGTCCCGAGGAACCTCACCAGTTCACGGTGTAGGTGTAGTAGCTGCGCCCGGTCGTCCCGGGCGACGTGATCGCCACCGCGAAGCAGGTGCCGCGTGGGAGTGGCTGGGTCACGAGCACGTCGTCGGAGCCGTCGACGGTCAGCGTCGCCACGGCACCCCCGGCCGCATCGGTCACGTCGACGCGGAACGGGTGCACGAGGTCGAAGCCCCACTCGCCGAGGGTGACGGTGACCGGCCCGCCGTCGGCGGTGCAGGCGACCATGTGGCCCTCGAAATTGCCCGACGACGGTTGGTAGCGGGCCTCGCCCTGGAAGGGTGGAGTGAACCCCACCGCGGGGGTGCAGGCGACGAGCGCGAGGACGGTGACGGCGAGCAGTGCCCATCGTCGGGGGGTCACGTCGAAGGTGGTCCGGCGCTTCGGTCGGATCGGGCCCGTCGTGTGTGGATCGCTCATGTCGTTGCTCCCGTTCCGTGGATGAATCGTTCGAGGAACCGACCGTTGGGCATGTCGCCCGACGGCGTCGGATGCCAGGCCAGTGGGGCGTCGGTGCCGGGCACGACGACATCGGCGTCGGTCGTGTCGTCATGGATCCGGAGTTGTGGCCATGCCACGGTGCGTCCGTCGCCTGCCGTCGCGGTGCGTGGGCCCCCGCTGTAGACGACCTGTGAGGTGCCGGGCAGGAAGTAGCCGACGTGGAACTCGGATCGGGTGGGCGGGACGAGGCTCGTGTGGACGTCGATGACCTTGGTGTGCCCGCCGCCGATCGGCAGCGTCTCGAGCGACGTGGCGACCACCGGCGGGGTGCCGGTGCTTCGGCTGAGCCGGAAGATCAGTGCTCGACCGGCCGATGACCAGCCGAGGGGCATGATCGTGGACGACGGGTCCTCCAGCACGGTGGTGGGCATCGATCCGCCCGACGCCGCCAGTCGCTCGAGCCGTGTGCCGTCCCGTGCCGTGGCGAGGTTGACCGGGTAGAGGATCGACGCCGAGTCCGGCGACCACACGGTGAGTGAGCTGACGATCATGGCGCCGCTGACGGAGCCGGCGAACGAGTTCCACGTGGTGGTCACGC
>CALMLJ010000485.1 GCA_937868025.1 uncultured Acidimicrobiaceae bacterium | reverse complement strand
GTGAGGAACTGCGTTCCGGCAGCGTTGCGGTTCGTCGTGAACCCGGCGTCGAAGTTGGTCACGCCGTTCCGGGCGACGGTGGCGACGTTGGTCGCGTTCCACACGCCGGCGTTCACGACGAGCGACGTGTCGGCCGACGTGGAACGGGCCCGGTTCGCGTTGATCTGCCACACACCGCCGCTGACGTTGACCGCCCAGGTCTTCGCACCGCCGTCGGTGGTGGTGCCACCGAGGTTGGTTCCGGTGGTGCCGTTGAAGTTCTCCCACGCCAGCACCGTCGGGGCACCGGAGGTGCCCGCGACGGTGTTGGCGGTGAGACGGGCAGTGGTGAGCCCGCCGAGCGAGGCGGCTGATGCCACCCCGAACCCGCTCACCACCAGCTGTGCGCCGACGACCAGTCCGACGATGCCGAGGGACGGGCGTCGAGCCCGCCGAGACATCAGCCGCTGATGACGACGGCGGCGCCGACGACGGCGTTCGCGTTGGCGCCGGGCGCGGTGAGGGTGATGCTCGACGAGGTGCCGACGATCGAGGCGACCGTGCCCGAGCCGAGGGCGACGCCACCGCTGTCCTTCAAGGTGAGGGCCAGCGCCTTGCCGGCGCAGGCGGCGGCGATGCCGGTGACGTTGACGCCGGTCGTCTGGTAGCGGCCGAGGGTCGCGTCGTAGGTGTTGGTGTAGGTGAGGCTGACACCGTCGGTGTCGCACGAGCCGATGACCGCAGCGTCCGCTCCGAGGCTCGAACCGGTGATGCCACCGAGGCTGGCGGCCGATGCTCCGATCACGCCGAACGTGCCGACGCCGGCGATGACGGCGACAGCGATTCGACGACGACGGCGCGCCGAACGAGAGGTGGGGGTTGACGTTTCCATTGTGTGCTCCTTTGAGCGGATTGAACGGGTGGGGTGGCGACCGCTTCCTTGCTCTCGCACTGCCGGGCCGACGGCGGGACGCATTTCCGTACGTCGTCGACCCGACGTGACAGTGATCGGAGGCTGATGTGCCCTTCTACAGTTCATCTGCCGATTGCTCAGGCCCGTTGGGCCGTAGGGCCCGGGTGCCGCTTGGGTGAACTGATCGTTGCCGGTTCGATATGCCGAGGCGGCGAAAGTCCCGGCCGGTAGGTTGGAGGCCGAGGTTCCGAACCGCAGGTCGGACGCGAAGCGACCGAATCGAGCCGGTTGGCCTCGAATCGAAGGGAAGTCACATGCCACGTCGCACGAAGATCATCGCCACCGTCGGCCCGGCGTCGGACGATCCGGTCGTCATCCGTCAGATGATCGAGGCGGGGGTGGACGTGTTCCGCATCGGGCTGGCGCACGGGTCGCTGTCCGACGCGGTCGAGCGTTACCGCACCATCCGTCAGATCGCGGCGGACGCCAACCGCGTCGTCGGGATCCTGGCCGACCTCCCGGGCCCGAAGGTGCGGCTCGGGCAGTTCGACGAGGGCGGCGTCGCCCTCGTGCCCGGCTCGACGGTGGTGCTCCGTCCCGGCGACCCGACCTCGTCGGCGTCGAGCCTCGGCGTCGACTACACCGATCTCCTCGTTGATCTCCAACCCGGCGACAGCCTCGCCGTGGGCGATGGCACCGTCCGCCTGACCGTGTCGTCGGTCGATCGCACCTCGGCCAAGGCCGAGGTCACGTACGGCGGTCTCGTCCAGGGCCGGCCGGGGTTGCACATCCCGTCGGACCGCCTCGGCCTCGCGACGCCAACGGCCGAGGATCTGTACAAGCTCGACGCGTTCGTCGAGGAAGGCGTCGACATGATCGCGGTGTCGTTCGTGCGGTCGGCCCACGACATTCGTCGAGTCGGCACCGAGCCCTACCCGCGAGGGCCGCTCGTCATCGCAAAGATCGAGACCCGCGCCGCCGTGGAGAACCTGGAGGGCATCATCGAGGCGTCGGGGGCCGTGATGGTCGCCCGAGGTGACCTCGGCATCGAGATGGGCATCGAGGAGCTTCCCCACCTGCAGAAGAGCATCATCCGGGAGTGCATCGCCTACGGCCGTCCGGTCATCACCGCGACCCAGATGCTCGAGTCGATGATCACCGCGGCGACGCCGACCCGGGCCGAGGTGTCCGACGTGGCGAACGCGATCTTCGACGGTTCGTCGGCGGTCATGTTGAGCGCCGAATCGGCGATCGGCGCGAGCCCGGTCAACTCGGTGGCGACGATGGCCCGCATCTGCGAACGGGCCGACGCCGAGTTCGACTACGAAGGGTGGGCTCGTCGCCTGCGTGCGCTGCGCAGCATCCACGTGTCCGACGACGAGACGCGCCTCACCGATGCGATGACGGGCGCGGGCTGGCGGGCGGCGACCGAGATGGGCGCCTCGGCCATCCTGTGCATCAGCGAGTCGGGCTTCACGGTGCGATCGATCGCCCGGTTCCGGCCGTCGATGCCGATCCTCGGGTTCAGCCCCAACCCCCGAACCGAACGGCAGCTGACCCTGAGCTGGGGAACGACGCCGCTCATCGCTCCGGACATCTCCGAGGGCGACCTGATGAACGGTCTGGTGGTGGCGGCCCGCGACGCCGGTCACATCCGGTCGGGCGACTACGTGGCGGTGCTCGCCGGTGCCCGGCAGAACCGCACCCGGGCCACCGACCAGCTCCGACTCGTTCGCGTTCCTTGAGCGACTCCGTCCGCGACGTCGTCCGTCGGCCCGCGCCCGAGGCGATCACGATCGCCGGCCTGGC
>CALMLJ010000484.1 GCA_937868025.1 uncultured Acidimicrobiaceae bacterium | reverse complement strand
GACGGACGCGATCCGTCGTGGGCCATGCTCGGCGGGGCGGTCTCGGGCGCCCTGGCCGTCGGCGCGCTTCGCTCGGTGTCGGTCCGCTCCACGACGCGATGGATGGTCGTCATCGGCGCCCTGTTGCTCCTCCGGTTCGGGTCGTTGACCATCGACGACGCGTCGGGGGCGCTGCTGATGTTCGGGTGGATCGCCGCGTCCGCGGCGGCGCTGGTGCTGGCCGCACGATCGGAACGGTGGATGTGGCGGCAGGGCACCGTGGTGTCGGGTGTCGGGTCCCGTGGGGGGAGATCGCGCCGGGGCGGCGGGGGGCGCCTCGTTCGGATCGTGGTCGTGGTGGTCTGCCTGGTCGCCGCGGCCGGGGTCGGGCTCGGTCCGGCGGTGGCACAGGGGTTCTCGAACGGCCCCAGCCTCGGGAAGCGGCCGTCGTTCGAGCGGGGTTCCATCGGCAGCGCGGTCGCCGCGACCGAACGCCTCGACATGCGGACGCGGCCGCGGTTGAGCGACGCCGTGGTGCTGTCGGTGGCGACGGCGCTCCCGAGCTTCTGGCGCTCCCAGACGTTCGACGAATGGGACGGCCAGCAGTGGACGCGCAGCGTCCGTGACCTGACCGTGGTGCCGGAGTCGGGGACGATCACCCCGCCCGACGACGACCTCGTCTCGGCGGCGGCGACGTCGATCACCCAGGAGATCACGGTCGAGGCGCCGTACCTGTCGGCGCTGCCGACAGCACCGAGCGCGGTGAGCGTCGACGCGCCGACCACGCTGCTGCAGTGGGAGGACGGTTCGGTCGCGACGAACCTGGCACTCGGCAAGGGCGCCCGGTACCGCGTCGAGAGTCGGCAGCGACGTGACCTCACGCCCGAGCTGCTGCGCGCTGCCGACACGGCCGAGATCCCCGCCGACCTGACGGCCCGCTACGCGTCGGACCCGGCCACGACCGAACGGGTCCGCCGGTTGGCCCTCGAGATCACCGCCGGCGCGACCACTGCGTACGACAAGGCGCGTGCGATCGAATCGTGGCTCGACGCCAACACCCGGTACTCCCTCGACGCCCCGCTGGCGCCGTCCGACGCCGACGTCGTCGACGACTTCCTGTTCGTGTCGAAGCTGGGATGGTGCGAGCAGATCGCCAGCAGTTTCACGGTGCTCTTGCGGGCGAGCGGGGTTCCGGCCCGCCTGGCGGTCGGCTACGTCCCCGAGGCGCGAGACCCGGTGACGCAGCGATTCCTCGTGCGCGAGCGCGACGCCCACGCCTGGACCGAGGTGTGGTTCGCGGGGGTGGGTTGGGTTCCCTTCGATCCGACAGCGGGGGTCACGCTGGCGGGCGATACCCCCGAATCATTCGGCTCGCAGTTGTCGCGGTACGGGTCGTGGGTCCTGCTCGGGCTCGCGCTGGTCCTCGGCCTGTGGAGTGCGCTCCTCGACGGTGCGACAGCGCTCGTGCGGGCGATCGTGCGGCTCGGCCGGGCCCGACCGTCGGTCCATCGGCGCCGCCGCCGGGGCCCCGAGGGCTGGCCGACCGAGACCGAGCTGGCCCTCGAACGGCTCGGGCGGCGATGGGGTCGCGACCGGGGTCCGGCGGAGACGACGACGTCGTATGCCCGCGCCCTCGGGGCGCACGTCGGCGACGACCGGCTCGGTGCGGTGGGTGAACTCGTCGACCGGGCGCGGTTCGCCGCACAACCACCGGGGGATGACGAGCGTGCCGCGGCCGCCGCCGTCCTGGAGACGGTCGGAGCGTTGGCGGCGACGTCGAGTCGGGGCGAACCGGTCAGGCCGACAGCCACGCGGTGAACGCCGTCACCATGTGATCGACGTCCGCCGCGGCCATGAGCTCACGCGACGAGTGCATCGACAGCTGGGGCATCCCGACGTCGACCGTCGCGATGCCGAGGCGCGCCGCCGTGATCGGGCCGATCGTCGATCCGCAGGCCAGGTCGGCCCGGTGGGCGTACACCTGGGTCGGGACGCCGGCGCCGTGGCACGCCGCGACGAACTCGCCGTTGGTGATCGCCTCGGTCGCGTACCGGCCGTTCACGTTCACCTTCACGACCGGGCCACCGCCGAGGGCGATGGGGTGGTTCGGCTCGTGGCGCTCGGGATAGTTGGGGTGCGTCCCGTGCGCCATGTCGGCGGACAGCACCCGCGAATCGGCGGCGTCGAGGGGCCCGAACGCGTCGAGCACCTGCTGGAGCCGGGGTGAGGCGGCGCCGGTGGCGGTCTCCGAGCCGATCTCCTCGTGGTCGAAGAGGGCGATCATCGTGTTCGTCGACGTCGGGCGGGCGGCCAGCAGAGCGCTGAGCGCTCCGTGACACGAGCAGAGATTGTCGAGGCGAGGAGCGCTGATGAGTTCCTCCTCGATGCCGAGGAACCCCGAGGGTTGGGTGTCGTGGCACATCACGTCCCAGGCCAGGACGTCGGTCGCGACCACGCCGACGGCGTCGGCGAGCCATGCCGAGAACTCGCCCTCGGCGGGGGTGCCGAGCCCCCACACCGGGTTCAGGTGCTGCTGCTTGTTCAATAGGAGCCCGGTCGTCGAGATCTCACGATCGAGGTGGATCGCCAGTTGGGGGACTCGGAGGAGCGGCCGGTCGTCGCGGAAGCGCCGCTCGCCGACCGTCCCGTCCGATTCGCGCACGGCGACGCGGCCCGACAGCCCGAGATCGCGGTCGAGCCACGAGTTGAGCAGCGCTCCGCC
>CALMLJ010000483.1 GCA_937868025.1 uncultured Acidimicrobiaceae bacterium | reverse complement strand
CGATCACCGGCGCCGGGATCGTCGGGTTCCTCGACGACTTCATCAAGATCCGCAATGAACGCAACGCCGGGCTGAGCAAGCGGGCCAAGATGTTCGGCCTGCTGGCGGTCGCCATCGCGTTCCCGATCCTCGTGGTCACCCAGACGAAGCAGCACACCGAGCTGAGCTTCACGCGGTTCAACAACTTCGGCTCGTGGGCCGAGCTGGGCAAGGTCGGCTGGGTCATCTGGGCGGTGCTCTTGATCGTCGGATCGTCCAACGCCGTGAACCTCACCGACGGTCTCGACGGCTTGGCCGCGGGCAGCTCGATCTTCGCGTTCGGCGCCTTCGTCGTCATCGGGTTCTGGACCTTCCGTCATCCCGAGGTCTACAACCTGGCGTCGCAGGCCGAGCTCACGTTCGGCCTCGACCTCGCCGTGATCGCGGCGGCGATGATGGGCGCCTGCGCCGGCTTCTTGTGGTTCAACGCCGCGCCTGCACAGATCTTCATGGGTGACACTGGGGCGTTGGCGATCGGGGTGGGGCTCGCGTGCCTCGCCCTCACGACCAACACCGCGTTGCTGCTGCCGATCATCGGGGCGCTGTTCGTCGTCGAGACCCTGTCGGTCATCATCCAGGTGATCAGCTTCCGCGGGTTCGGTCGACGGGTGTTCCTGATGGCGCCGATCCACCACCACTTCGAGAAGAAGGGGTGGCCCGAGACGACGGTCATCATTCGGTTCTGGATGCTGTCCGCCGCCTGTACGGCGGCCGGCATCGGCCTCTTCTACCGCGACTTCCTGGTGCTGACCGGGACGTTGTCGTGACGGGACCGGACGCGGCGTGAGTGCCGAGCGCTCCTACCTCCTCTACGGGCTCGGCGTCACCAACGTCGCTGTCGCCGCCGCCCTGCTCGATCGGGGCGCGACCGTTGTGGTGGCCGAGGACCGCCTGACCGACGCCAAGCGCGCCGAGGCCGCCCGACTCGGCCTCGAGGTCGTGCGACCCGACAGTGCTGACGACATCGCCCTGCTCGTGGCCGAGGCCGACGCGGTGATCCCGGCTCCGGGCCTGCCCGAGGGCCACCGGATCTTCTCCGCCGCAGCGGGGGCGTCGGTGCCGGTGCTGAGCGAGTTCGACCTGGCCGCCCAGTGGGACGACCGTCCGTTGTTGTCGATCACGGGCACGAACGGCAAGACGACGGTGACCACGCTCGTGACGCTCATGATGGAGCGGTCCGGGTGCCGCGCCGAGGCCGTCGGCAACACCGACGTCCCGCTGGTCGCGGCATTGGCCGATCCGACGATCGAGGTGTTCGTCGTCGAGTCGTCGTCGTTCCGCCTGGCTCGCACCCGCCGATTCCGTCCGCTCGTCGCGACCTGGTTGAACTTCGCCGAGGACCATCTCGACGTGCACACCGACCTGGGCGCCTACGAGGCGGCGAAGGCCCGCCAGTGGGCCGACCTCGACGCCACGAGCACGGCCGTCGCCAACGCCGAGGATCCGGTCGTCGCGCGCCACATCGGTCTCGGCGGTGCACGCTTCGTCACGTTCGGCCTGTCGCCGGAGTCGGCGAGGGTGGGCGTCGACCACTACACCGTCCGGGGCGGTGGCGCCGGCGGTCAGGGCGGCGAGCTGGTGACCCCGTCGGGCGAGACCATCGTCGCCGCGACCGAGATGTTCCGTTCGATGCCGCACGACATCGCCAACGCCCTCGCAGCATCAGCCACCGCGCTCGCCGGAGGTGCGAGCCTGTCGGGCGTGCGGGCGGCATTGCGGGAGTTCACGGGGTTGTCCCACCGGGTCGAACTGGTGGCCGAGGCCGACGGTGTGACCTGGTACGACGACTCGAAGGCGACCGCCCCCCACGCCGTGATCGCGGCCGTCGAGGGGTTCGACCGCGTGGTGCTGATTGCCGGTGGCCGCAACAAGGGCCTCGACCTGGGTGCGCTGGCCGGTGTCGCCTCCCGCCTGGTCGGGGTCGTGGGCATCGGCGAGGCGGGCCCTGAGGTGGTGGCGGCGTTCGACGGTGTCACGCCTGCCGTGCCGACAACGCTCGCGTCCTCGATGGCCGAGGCTGTCGCCGCTGCGGCCGCGATGGCCACGGCGGGTGATGCCGTGCTGCTTTCCCCGGGGTGTGCGTCGTTCGACTGGTACGAGAACTACGGCCAGCGCGGCGACGACTTCGCGGCACGGGTGCGCGAGCTCATCGGGAGTGCACCGTGAAGGGCGCGACACTGACCCGGCGTCGTCCCGACTCCGAGAAGTCGCAGCTCCGGGCGAAGCGGACCTCGGTCCGGCGCACCCGCAAGCAGGTTGCCCGCGCCCAGATCCCCATGGCGTTCTGGGTGAT
The DNA here is from genome assembly GCA_937868025.1 of uncultured Acidimicrobiaceae bacterium. Next base: position 17,895 of record CALMLJ010000483.1, on the reverse strand, counting down.
CCTCGCCACCGTCGGCATCCTCTGCCTCCTCGGCCTGATCATGGTCCTGTCGGTGACGACGGTGAAGTCCACCTACGAGCACGACACGGCTGGATACTTCTTCAACAAACAGGCGGTCTATCTCGGCATCGGCAGTGTGCTGATGTTCGTCGGGTTCAAGTTCGGCTACCGCCGCATCGCGGTGTTCGCGCCGGCGGCGATGGCGGTGTCGCTCGTGCTGCTCGTCGCAGTGCTGTTCCTCGGCGACAAGGTCAACGGCTCGCGGCGTTGGTTCGACATCTCCTTCTTCAACGTGCAGCCGTCGGAGATCGCGAAGCTCGCCGTCATCCTGTGGGCGTCCCGGTTGTTGGCGAGCCGCAGCCGGGAGATGGACGACTGGCGCCGTACGATCCTGCCGGTCGGGCTGGGTGTGGGAGCGACCGTCAGCCTGATCATGCTCGAACCCGACCTGGGCACCGTGGTGGTGCTCTGCTTCGTCGTGTTCGTGATGCTGGTGGTGGCCGGCGCCCGCCTCGATGTGTTGGGGGCGGCCACGATCCCCGTCGGAGCGATCCTGGCGTTCGTCGCGCTGACCGGGTACCACGCCGACCGTTGGGGGTTCCTCAACCCGACGATGCACGGCGACACCACGAACTACCAGTTGATCGGTTCGCTCTCGAGCATCTCGAACGGTGGCTGGTTCGGTGTCGGTCCCGGCGCGTCGATCGCCAAGTGGGGGTTCCTGCCCGAGGCGCACACCGACGCGATCTTCGCGGTCGTTGCCGAGGAGATGGGGGTCATCGGTGCCCTCTCGGTGATCGGGCTGTACGTGGTGCTGCTCGGCGCCGGCCTCCGCGTCGCTCGTGAGGCGGCGACGGAGTTCGGGCGGCTGCTGGCGATGGGCATCTCGACGCTCTTGGCCGTGCAGGCGTTCGTCAACATCGGCGTCGCCCTCGGGGTGCTGCCCAACAAGGGGTTCACGCTGCCGTTCGTGAGCTACGGCGGTTCGTCGCTGCTCGTGATGATGTTCGCCGTCGGGCTGCTGTTGAGCATCGCCCGTGAGGGATCGACCGAGAAGGCTCGCATCCGGCGTCGTGAGTCGCTCGCCCGTCAGCAGGCGCGTCGGGCACCCTCGGCGGGCCGGCTGGTGCTGGTGTCCCCGACCCGGGGGCGTGCCGCCGCACCGGCCCGCGGCGTTGCGAAGGCGCCGGTGCGCAGGTCTGCGACGTCCCCGGGCCGCACCGCCGCCAAGTCGCCGGCGCGCGCCGCGTCGAAATCCCCGAGCCGCACCGCCGCCAAGGCGCCAGCGCGCACGGCGTCCAAGGCGACAGCGCGCACGGCGTCGAAGTCGCCGAGCCGCAACGCTGCGCCGGTGGCGCGTCAACGCACCCGGCCCGCCGGCCGATGAGCGGCGTCCGCCCGATCGTCATCGCCGGGGGCGGCACCGCCGGCCACATCCTCCCCGGCCTCTCGATCGCCTCGGCCCTCGTCGACCGTGGCGAGCCCCTCGATCGGCTGTTGTGGATCGGTTCGGAACGCGGCCAGGAGTCGACGCTCGTGCCCCCGTCGGGCATCGAACTCATCGTGCTGCCCGGTCGCGGGATCCAGCGTCGGCTCACCCCGGCGAACGTCGGCGCCGTGTTCGGTCTCGTCGTCGCCGCGGTCCGGGCGTTCTGGATCGTCGGGCGTCGTCGGCCAGCGGTCGTCCTGAGCCTCGGCGGTTACGCGAGCGTCGCTGCGGCTGCCGCAGCGGTCGTGTGGCGTGTGCCCCTGGTGCTCGCCGAGCAGAACGCCGTGGCGGGGGCCGCCAACCGTTGGCTCGGCCGCTTCGCTCGGGCCGCGGCGGTGCCGTTCGAAGGCACGGGCCTGCCTCGGGCGACGGTTACGGGCAACCCTGTCCGCGACGAGATCCTCGCTCTCCGGCCCGCCGATCCCTCGGGCATCGGCGATCGCCAGGCAGCGGCGCGGCACGCGCTCGGCATCCCCGAGGACCGCATTGTCGTGGCGGCATTCGCCGGCTCATTGGGCTCCCGCCGCATCAACGAAGCGGTCGCCGGTCTGACCGAGGCGTGGCGCGACCGTGGCGATCTGCACGTGTACCACGTGGTCGGCCGCCGCGACTGGGCCTCGTTCCGTCGCCCCGAGGTGGACGACGCGGCCATCGGCTACCAGCCGGTCGAGTACGAAGAACACATGGACCAACTTCTCGCCGCAGCGGACGTCGCCGTCTGCCGTTCCGGGGGCACGACCGTTGCCGAGCTCGCGGTCGTCGGCCTCCCGTCGATCCTCGTGCCCCTCCCCATCGCCCCCGGTGACCACCAGCGGCACAACGCCCGGGCGCTGGTCGACGTCGGCTCCGCCGTCCTGCTCGACGACGCCGACTGCACGACCGAGGGCCTGGCAGCGGTCCTCGGCCCGCTCGTCGACGAGCCGGCGCGGCTCGACGCGATGGCCCGCGACGCGTGGACGATCGGTCGGCCCCACGCTGCGGCCGACGCTGCCGACCTGTTGCTCGCGCAGATGGCCGGGGCCCGCTGATGGCGGGGACCGTGCCGTACGACCGCGTCGACCTCGACGTCGGCGGAGCCCCGCTGCGCGTGCACCTCGTCGGCATCGGCGGAGCCGGCATGTCGGCGATCGCCGAGGTGCTCGCTGCGCTCGGCCATCGGGTGACCGGCAGTGACCGCAACGATTCGGCGACGCTGCAGCGGCTTCGCCTGAGCGGCATCGACGCCCGGGTCGGCTCGGCCCCCGACCTCGCGGCCGACGCCGACGTCGTCGGGGTGTCGACCGCCGTGCCCCGTGACGACGTCGACGTCGTCGCCGCCGAGCAGGCGGGTGTTCCCGTTGCCCACCGCTACGACCTCCTCGCGGCAATCGGGGCGACCCGCCGGACCCTCTCGATCTCGGGCACCCATGGCAAGACGACCACGTCGGCCCTCACCGCCCTCGCGCTCGACGGCGCCGGCCTCGACCCCTCGTTCATCATCGGCGGCACCGTTCCCGGCCTCGGCGCCGGGTCCGGCGCGGGCGCACGATGGACCGGGTCGGAGTGGTTCGTGCTCGAGGCGGACGAGAGCGACTCGACCTTCCTCGCGCCGCCCCGCGCCGGCGCCGTGATCACCAACATCGAGCCGGACCACCTCGACCACCACGGATCGTTCGAGGAGCTCGTTGCGGCCTTCGAACGCTTCGCCGACGGCACCGAGGGTCCCGTGATCATCTGTGCCGACGACGTCGGCGCCGCTCCGCTCATCGACCAGTTCCCCCAGTCGCACTCCTACGGCGAGTCCGGCCTGGCCGACTTCGTGATCTCCGACGTCGACGCCACCGATGGCATGCGGTGGACGCTCACCGATCCCGATGGCGTGGAGCACCACCTCTCGTTGAGCCTGCCCGGTCGGCACCTCGTCCTCAACGCCACCGCGGCGTTCGCGCTCGCGGTGTCGATCGGCGCCGATCCCGTCGGCGCTGCGGCGGGCATCGCTCGCTATCGCGGCGTCGGTCGCCGCTTCGAGCACCGCGGCACCACCGCCGGCATCACGTTCATCGACGACTACGCCCACATGCCGACCGAGGTCCGCGCCGTCCTCGACGCTGCCACGAGTGGTGCCGCCGCAGGCGGGTGGGATCGCATCGTCGCCGTCTTCCAACCCCACCGCTACAGCCGGACCGGTTCGGTGTGGCGGGAGTACGCCGATGCGTTCGCCGCCGCCGACGTCGTGGTGATCACCGACATCTACGCGGCGGGGGAGGCCCCCGTCGACGGCGTCACCGGCCACCTGGTGGTGGACGCCGTCGCCGCGGCGCACCCGCACGCCGAGGTGCTGTGGCTGCCGACCCGGGCCGACCTTCTCGCCGGGCTACCGGCACTGCTCGGCACCGGCGACCTCTGCCTCACGATGGGCGCCGGCGACCTGACGACGCTGCCCGACCAGCTCGTCGCGGCGCTGGAGGCGGAGTGACGGGCGAGCCCGACGTGGCGTTCGCCGCATCGCTCGACGATGTGGGCGCGGCGCTGTTCGACGCCGGTCTCGATGTCGAGGCTCAACGTCCGCTGGGTCCGCTCACCACCTACCGAGTGGGAGGGCGGGCGTCGTGGTTCGCCGAGGTTCGGTCGGCGGAGGAACTCGTCCGGCTCGCGGAGGTCACGAGCTCGACGGGCGTGCGGACGCTGGTGGTCGGCAAGGGCTCCAATCTCCTCGTCGCCGACTCCGGGTTCCCGGGCGTCGCCGTGCAGCTGGGTGAGGCGTTCGCCGCGGTCGACGTCGACGGGACCACCGTCGTGGCCGGAGGTGCGGCGAGCCTGCCGGTCGTCGCCCGGCGCACCGTGGCCGCGGGCCTCACCGGGTTCGAGTGGGCCGTGGGTGTGCCCGGGAGCATCGGTGGCGCCGTGCGCATGAACGCGGGCGGTCACGGGTCGGACATGGCAGCGTCACTGCGGGAGGTCCGCGTGGTCGATCTGCGCGCCGGTCAAGATGTCGTGATGTCCGTGGTGGAGTGCGACCTCGGGTACCGGAGGTCGTCGATCGGTGCCCACCAGATCGTCGTCGAGGCGACCCTCGACCTGGCCGACGGCAACGCCGAAGCCGGTGAGGCCGAGTTGGCCGAGATCGTGCGGTGGCGTCGCCACCACCAGCCCGGCGGGCAGAACGCCGGGTCGGTCTTCACCAACCCCACCGGCGACTCGGCCGGTCGGCTCATCGACGTGGCCGGGTGCAAGGGCCACCGGATCGGGACCGCAGAAGTGTCGACGAAGCACGCCAACTTCGTCCAGGCCGACCCCGGTGGCCGCGCCGACGACATCGTGGCGCTCATGGTCCACGTCCGGTCCACCGTCGCCGAGACGCTGGGCGTCGACCTGCACGCCGAGACCGCCATGGTCGGGTACGACGCGGCGACCGTCGAGGCAGCCGGAGGCCGGTCGTGAGCGACACGATGCGCCCCGGCGACACGGGTCAGGTCGACGCGGTTCGGGCCGGCCGTCGCGGCGACGCCGACGACCGTCCGCAGGTGCTCGCGTACGGCCCCGACGAGCTGTACCCCGATCCGTACGCGCCGTCGATGACGGGGTGGAGCGACGAGCCCGAGGACACCAGTTTCGAGGACTACGTGGCCGACCCCCGGGTCGTCGCGACCCAGGCGATGGATCTGGCCGAACTCGCGCTCGAGGTGACCGCCCGCCCCGACGCCGATCCCCACGACGTCGTGCCACAGCGGGCGGTGATCGACATTGCGCTCGACCCGCCCCGGTACGCGGACGACGACCCGACGGTCGGGCCCGGTGTCACCGATCCGTTCGCATCCTCGCTCGTCGGCGACGAGCCGGCGCCGCCGGATCCGGGCATCGTCGTCGACGAACGACTGGAACGCCGGCGCGAGGACGTCGTCTCGGACAACCGTCGCCGCCGCCGTCGGCGCGTCGGCGCTCTCTTCGGACTGGTGGTGTTGGGTGCCGGCGTCGTGGGCGCCGCGTATTCGCCGTTGCTCGACGTCGACGACATCTCGATCGTCGGGTCCGACCAGCTCGACCTCGACGGTCTTGCCGCCCGCACCGGCGTCCGCATCGGCGATCCGATCCTCTTCGTGGACCCGGCGTCGGTCGCCGCCGAGCTGCGGGACGACCCTCGGTTCGTCCGCGTCGTCGTGCAACGCCGCTTTCCCGACTCCATCTCGGTGCGGCTCACCGACCGTCGGGCCATTGCGGTGGTCGTCGGCCCGACCCGCGGTGTGGTCGTGGGGGAGGGTGGTGTGATCATCGCCGTCGCGACCGGCGACGAGTTCCTCCAGCATGTCGAGGTCACCGAGGACCCGCCGGCGAAGGTCGGCTCCCGCCTATCGCCTCCGCTGGCCGCCGCGGTCGACGTGATGGGGTCGATGTCGTTCGAGATCGCCGTCCAGATCCAGAAGATGAGCATCACCGCCGAGGGCGAACTCGTCTTCGACCTCGGCGAGAAGCGGACCGTCCTGTTCGGCACCGTCGAGGACGCGGAGCGCAAGCTGCTCGCCACCAAAACGATGCTCGGCCCCCAGATCGACCTGCGCGGGGTGTGCCAGCTCGACGTCCGGGTGCCCACGGCGCCGACGATGCGGCGCAACCCCGACTGCGATCCGCCGCCACCGGCCCCCGTCGTCGATCCGGCCACGGGCGCGACGATCGATCCCGCCACGGGTCAGCCCGTCGCCCCGCCCGAGACCGACGTTGCGCCGGAGGCGCCGGCGACCACGACCCCACCCGACCCCGCCACCACGGTGCCGTCGGCCTGAACCGGACCTCGACGGTCAAGGTCCACGGGAGTGTGACACTCGACCCCCCGTGGAGAGTTCACCTAGAGTGGGTCGGTCCGTCCCGATTCTCGGTCGGATCGCACTGCCCGATTGCCTGCGATCTTCGGTTCGCACCATCATTCCGTCTCCCCACAATTTGCACGAAGCAGCCGTCGCCGGTTCGCATCGGAGGTCCCCTCCCAATGGCTCACAATCCGCAGAACTACCTCGCAGTCATCAAGGTGGTCGGCATCGGTGGGGGCGGCTGCAACGCCGTGAACCGGATGATCGACGCCGGGTTGAAGGGTGTGGAGTTCATCGCCATCAACACCGACGCCCAGGCGTTGCTGATGAGCGACGCGGATGTGAAGCTCGACATCGGTCGTGAGGTCACCCGTGGCCTCGGTGCGGGCTCCGATCCCGAGGTCGGTCGCCAGGCGGCGGAGGACCACAAGGCCGAGATCGAAGAGGTGCTCCGCGGCGCCGACATGGTGTTCATCACCGCCGGCGAAGGCGGCGGCACCGGTACCGGTGGCGCACCGGTCGTGGCCGAGGTCGCCAAGGCGATCGGCGCGCTCACCATCGCCGTCGTCACCCGTCCCTTCCTCTTCGAGGGCCGTCGGCGCTCGGTGCAGGCCGAGCAGGGCATCGGCAAGCTCAAGGAGAAGGTCGACACCCAGATCGTCATCCCCAACGACCGGCTGCTGTCGGTCGCCAACGACAAGACGTCGGTGCTCAACGCGTTCAAGATGGCCGACGAGGTCCTGCTCCAGGGTGTGCAGGGCATCACCGACCTCATCACGACGCCGGGCCTGATCAACACCGACTTCGCCGACGTCAAGATGATCATGCACGACGCCGGCACCGCACTCCTGGGTGTCGGTTACGCCTCGGGCGAGGGTCGGGCCATGTCGGCCGCCCGCCAGGCGATCAGCTCGCCGCTGCTCGAGTCGGCGATCGACGGCGCCCGCGGCATCCTCCTCAACATCTGCGGCGGCTCCGACCTCACGCTGTTCGAGGTCAACGAGGCGGCGACGGTCATCCACGAGGTGGCGCACGCCGAGGCCAACATCATCTTCGGCACGACCATCGACGACGAGATGGGCGACGAGGTCCGTGTCACGGTCATCGCCGCCGGGTTCGAGCGGTGGGAAGATCCCAAGGCCGCAGCCGCGGCGGCCTCGTCGCGGCGCAGCTCGAGTGGGTCGTCGGGTGGGCGCGAGGAGCGTCGCCCCCGTTCCGACGACGACATCCCGCTCGCCGACGTGTTCGCCGACGACGACGATGACGACTCCGGCGATTCCGACGCCGACGACTTCGACGTCCCCAGCTTCCTGAAGTAGGGGCCGGTCGTGGCGGTCCAGCACCGCTTCAGCGAACGGGCCGACGGCGATTTCGCGATCACCGCCGAGCCGCGTGCGCTCGCTGCGGCGCGCTCGGCGCTGGCGCCGCACCCGTGGACGTGGCTCGAGCAGGTGCACGGTGCGGGCGTCGTCGTGGTGTCGCGGCCCCGCCAGTGGGCCGGCGCCCGGGCCGACGCGGCGGTGACCAGCGCCCCCGGGGCCGTGCTGGCCGTGCAGACGGCCGACTGCGCACCGGTCCTGTTCACCGCCGTCGGACCGGGCCCGTCGGCGGGGCCGGTGATCGGTGCGGCGCACGCCGGGTGGAAGGGCCTCTACGAGGGCGTCCTCGAGGCAACGGTCGGCGCGCTGGTCGACCTGGGGGCCCGGGACATCTCCGCACGCCTCGGCCCCTGTATCTCGCCGGCGGCCTACCAGTTCTCCGAGCGGGACCTGACGACGATGGCCCTCCGTTTCGGCCCCGACGTGGTCGGAGCAACCGCGGACGGCGACGCTGCCCTCGACATGACCGCCGCGGTTCGCAGCGCACTCCGTTCGGCGGGGGTCGACGACGTTGACGTGGCCGCTGCGGCGTGTACCGCGACCACGGTCGGTGCCGACGGAACGCCGCGCTACTTCTCCCACCGGGCGCGGGCCGACACCGGTCGCCAGGCGTCGGTCATCTGGATCGAGCCGTGAGGGGGCCCCGGTCGTGAGCATCGTTCCCGACCCGGACCTCGTCGATCGGCTGGCCGCGCGACGAGCGGCGATCGAGGAACGGATCCGTGTGGCCGCCGGCGCTCCGTCGTTCGCCGAGTCGGGGGTCCGGCTCATCGCCGTGTCCAAGACGCATCCGGCCGAGACGATCGTCGCCGCTGCCGCTGCGGGGTTCGTCGAGTTCGGCGAGAGCTACGCCGTGGAGTTCGCAGCGAAGGCGCCCGAGGTCGGCGCGGCCGTCCGCTGGCACTTCATCGGACAGCTGCAGACGAACAAGGTGCGCGTCGTCGCGCCGTGGACCGACGTGTACCAATCGGTCGACCGGCCGTCCCTCGTCGCCGAGCTCGCCAAGCGAGTGTCGGGCGCGACGGTGATGGTGCAGGTGAACCTCGCCGACGTCGAAGGTCGCGGGGGAGTGTCGTGGCAGGACGCTCCGGGGCTCGTCGAGTCGGCCCGCGCCGCAGGGCTGTCGGTGGTGGGAGCGATGGGGGTCGCGCCGCTCGCCGACGACGCGACGGTGGCCGCCGCGTTCGGTCGGTTGCGGGCGCTGTGCGACGCCGAGGGCCTCCCGGAGTGCTCGATCGGCATGTCCGGCGACCTCGAGATTGCGATCGCCGAGGGTTCGACCATGGTCCGCGTGGGTACCGACATCTTCGGTTCGAGACCTTGAACCACCGCGAACTGTCACGCGGCGATGATTCATGGCACTCTGGTCCCCGTCGGGCAGTTCCTCGTGCGCGACACTGGTCGAGGTCATGAGGAGGAGTTGATGGCTGGGATGTTGCGCAAAGGTATGTCGTGGTTGGGACTGGGTCCCGATGATGAGTACGACGATTACGACGACTACGAAGAAGATCCCGTCGTCGACCTCACGGGTCCTCACCGTGCGGTCAGTACCGGCACCGTCAACCCGAGCCCGGTCGTGCGCGCCGTGCCGGCCCCGTCGCGGGTCGAGCCCATGCCCGACTGGGAGGAGCCGGTCGAGTCGGCGTCCGTTCGGGTGCTCCCGTCCGCCGGTGGTCGCCCCCGTGGTGGTGTGGTGACCGCTCCCGAGCCGGTCCGCCCCCGCAGCAGCGTGGTCCGCCCCGTGCCCGCCGCCTCCTCGGCGTCGGCCCGGCCCCACGTCGTCACGCCGAAGACGTTCAACGACGCCCAGGAAGTCGGCGACTGGTTCCGCAAGCGCCAGCCCGTCATCGTCAACCTGCAGGACCTCGATCGCGATCTGGCCCGGCGCCTGCTCGACTTCTCGAGCGGTGTGGCCTACGGCCTCGGTGGCAGCGTCGAGCGCGTGGCATCCCACGTGTACCTCCTCTCGCCGATCGACGTCGAGATCTCGCCCGACGACCGCCGTCGCCTCCGCGAACGCGGCCTCGTCGAGGAGTAGTCCCCGGCAGTTCGTTGCGGGCGCGGTGGGGGTCCACCCGGCCCCCTCGGACCGGACGAAGATCTTCTTGCCCTCGGGCAGAAGTTTTGGTAGCTGGTTCCGCCGCGTTTGAAAAACTCGTCGCTAGCATGCACGTCATGGACGTGACACCTCAGCTCATCGAGCAAATCGACTTCGCGGAGAAGTTCCGAGGCTATGACCCCGATCAGGTCGACGACTTCCTCGAGCGGGTCGGGGCCACCCTGGCCGAGCTGACCAAGACGTCACGTGACGCCATCGCCCGCGCCGAGCGCGCCGAGGCCGAGCTGCGCAACGCACCCGAGGCCGGTCGGGCCCCGGCGGCGGCAGCGGCAGCGATGTCGGACGAAGAAGAGGCGATGCAGTCGACGCGCACGCTGATGATGGCGAAGCGCACCGCCGACGCCGCCATTGCCGACGCCCGGCAGGAAGCCCAGAAGCTCGTGGCCGATGCTCGCACCGCCGCCGAGCAGCAGGCTCGCGAGGCCCGCACCGAGGCCGACCGCATCGTCGGCGAGGCGCGCGTCAACGCCGACCAGATGACCCAGAAGGCAACGGCCGAGGCCAACCGTGAGTACGGGGCCCGTCGCGACCAGATCCTCGCCGAGATCGGCGAACTCGAGAACCGCAAGGTCGGCATGGCCTCCCAGCTGGTCGCGATCGAGGGTCGTCTCGAGGAGTACCGCTCGGCGCTCACCGGCGTCCACGGCGCGATCGGTGCGGTGCTCGACGATCCCGAGACGGCGCTGCGCTCGCCGCTCCCCGGCATCGACCTGGCCGGCATCGCCCGCCCGGTCGCCGAGCCGGCGCCCGAACCCGACGTTGTCCCTGCCGATGTGTCGTCCTACGACGACACCCCGTTCGACGCAGCCCCCTACGAGCCGGCCGTGTTCGCTCCTGTCGCCGACGTGGCCCCCGACGCTCGGTCCTTCGATGCCGAGCCGTCCTACGCCGAGCCGATCGGCGAACCGGCGTTCACCGACTCTCCGTTCGCCGAGCCGGTCGGCTCCGAGCCGGCCTTTGCCGATACCGCATTCTCCGAGCCCGCCTTCTCCGACGCCGGCTTCGCCGAGGTGGCGTTCTCCGACGACGACCCGGCGTTCCGCAACGGCTCGAGCGGCTCACACTTCGGCGAGGCCACGCTCCTCGACCCGAACGATCTGGCCGTGCCGTACTCCGAGGACACGGAACTGGCCGGCGGCGCCGACCTTCCGTGGTCCGACGACCGCCTCGACGACCGTGCCGACGAGGCGCCCGTCGGGGATCCGTGGGGCCCGGGCAGCTGGGGCGAGGTGGCCTCGTTCCCCGACCCGTCGGCGGCGTTCGCTCCCGAGGGTGAGGTCTTCGAGCGAGAGGCCACCGCTGCGACGGCCACGACCGCCTCGCACGCCTTCACCGAGTTCCCCTCCGAGGGGCTGCCCGTCATCGGTGGCGACCGCTACACCCGCGACCTCGACCAGGCGGTCAACCAGCCCGACGAATCCCACGACGACGCCATGACGGCGTTCTTCGAGGGTGACGACGAGCACCAGACCCGCCGGTTCGGTCGCCGTCGCTGACCTACGGAGCGTCCGTTCGCCGTCGACGACCCCGGTTCGTGCCCTCGTTGGCCCGGACCGGGGTCGTTGCGCGTCCCGACGTCGTTCGTCCCCGATCCGGGCGGTGGCACAAGGTCCTCGCCCTGCACACGGCCCTGCGTCTAGGCTGCGCCGGTTCAATCTCGACATCGAGCTTGCGTCGACACTGAGCGCCTCAACCACACCGGTGGCGGTCCCTGGCCGGCCCGGTGACGAACAGCCCGGCGCCAGCGCTGCACCGTCGGGCGAGGGGGAACATGCCAGCCACCAAGAAGCCTGCTGCCAGCGCAGCCCCGGCGACGTCCAAGAAGAAGGCACCGTCGACGGCGAAGAAGGCGCCGGCCAAGAAGGCCCCGGCCCCCGCCAAGAAATCACCGGCTCCCGCCAAGAAGTCTCCGGCGTCGGCGGCCAAGAAGGCGCCGGCCAAGAAGGCGCCCGCTCCCGCCAGCACAGCGCCGAAGAAGGCGCCGGCGACCGCGGCGAAACGCAGTGCGCCCGCGGGCAAGGCCGCCCCTGCTAGAAAGTCCGCCGCCCCCGCAACCACCAAGGCGACCAAGACAGCCCCTGCTGGCAAGCAGACCGCCACGACCCGCTCTCCCGCCAAGGAATCCGCAGTGCCTACGAAGAAGTCACCCTCCACCTCTGCTCCGGCCAAGAAGGCTCCCGCCAAGAAGGCGCCGGCCAAGAAGGCTCCGGCCGCCGAGGAGGCGCCGGCTCCGGCCAAGAAGGCCCCCGCCGCCAAGCCGGTCACGTCGGTCGCTCCGGTCACCTCGGTGCTCGGCAGCTTGCCCCGGCTCGGCAAGAACCCGCCGCCGCGTCTCACCAAGTCGCCCTACGACGCCAAGTTCCTCGAGTCCCAGCGCGCCCTCCTCCTGAAGGAGCGCGAGGTGTACAGCCGTCAGGCCGAGGCCCTGCTCGCCGAGGCCCAGGCGCTCACCGCCAATCGTGAGCCGGGCGACGTGCAGTTCGACGAGGAGTCCGGCGAGGGCGACACGCTTGCCGTCGAACGGGACCAGGACCTCGAGCTCAGCGCCCGGGCGCGGGCGACCGTCGAGGACATCGATCTCGCGCTCGAGCGCATCGACAACGGCGTGTACGGCATCTGCGCCGGCTCCGGCCAGGCCATCCCCAAGGAGCGCCTGAAGGCGATCCCGTGGGCGACCGAGCGGGTCGAATACAAGGTCGGGGGCTTCGGGCGACTCTGACCGAGTCCGGCCGAGGCGGTAGCCTGCACCGATGAGCGAACCCCCGGACTACCGCAAGCTCTACGCGCCCATGGTCGGCGTGGCCCTGGCGGTCATCGCCGCCGACCAGATCACCAAGCACTTCGCCACCGGCCTGGGGAGCTGCCAGGACCCGGCATCGCGGCCCGAGACCATCGGCCTCTGCCTGGCCCACAACGAGGGGATGGCCTTCAGCGTGGGCTGGGGCTCCGGTGCGATCATCTCCGCGGTCGCCGTCACGATCGTGGTGGTGCTCTTCGTCGTCGCCCGCAAGATGCCGCTCCATGCGCGGCTCCTCATGGGCGCGATCGCCGGTGGCGCCACCGGCAACGTCATCGATCGTGCCTTTCGGGCCGCGGCGGCCAGCACGCAGCACCGCGGGTTCATGGGCGGGGCCGTGGTCGACTTCCTCTACAGCAGCTTCTGGGCCACCTTCAACATCGCCGACTCGGCGGTGGTCGTCGGCGGCATCCTGTTGTCCATCGTGTTGTGGCGACTCCCCGAACCCGGCGAGGTGCCCGATGGCACCGCGCCCGGCGGCGGCCGCACCGCGGTGGGCGACGACGCCACCCGTGACCGGGTGGCCGCCGGCGACGAGCCCGGCAGCACTGCGACAGCAACCTCGTGATCTCCGAGACCATCCCCACCGCGCTCGACGGTGAACGGATCGACCGCGTGGTCGCCATGCTCAGCGGGTGCACGCGCGCCGAGGCGGCCACCGCCGTCGCCGACGGCACCGTCAGCATCTCCGGCAAGGTCGTCACCAAGCCGTCCACCCGTGTTCGCACCGACCAGGTCGTCGAGCTCGTCGGTGATCCCCACATCGAGGAGCCCCTGCCCGAACCCGACCCGTCGGTCGAGTTCACCGTGCTCCACGAGGACGACGACGTGATCGTCATCGACAAGCCCGCCGGCCTCATCGTGCACCCCGGGGCCGGGCACAAGGGCACCACCCTCGTCAACGGTCTCCTGGCCCGCTTCCCCGACGTCTCCGGCGTCGGCGAGGCGCACCGGCCCGGCATCGTGCACCGGCTCGACAAGGGCACGTCGGGTCTGATGGTCGTGGCTCGCACCGAGGACGCCTACCACGAGCTCGTCGACCAGCTGTCGGACCACTCGGTGGAGCGCGAGTACGAGTCGCTGGTGTGGGGAGCGATGGGCACGGCAACGGGCACGATCGACGCCCCCATCGGCCGGTCGCGCCGCAACCCGCTCCTCATGACGGTGAGCGCCGAGGGCCGCCCGGCCCGCACCCATTACGAGGTGCTCGAGCTGTTCGACGATCCCCAGCCCATGACCCACGTGCAGCTGCGACTCGAGACCGGCCGCACCCACCAGATCCGCGTGCACCTGCGCAGCATCAACCATCCCGTCGCCGGTGACGACACCTACGGGGGGCAGCGTCCGCTCCTCGATCTCGACCGCCCGTTCCTGCACGCTCGTCGCCTGCGGTTCCTGCACCCGGGCACGGGCCGGCTCGTCGAGTTCCACAGTGAGCTCGCCCCCGATCTCGCCGCCCTCCTCGCGACGATGTCGACCGCCGACCGTTAGCCCGTCACCGCCGACCGCTCAGCCCGGCGACCCACCCCGGCCACGTCTCGGCAAGTTCCGACGTGGAACCCGCATCATCCGGGTTCCGCGTCGTGAAATGGCGGCTGGAGCGCGCCTGAGGTCGGTCAGGAGCCGGGCCACGGGCGGTCGCCCGTGGTGATGCCCGAGAGCTCGGCGAGTGTGTAGGCGCCGAGGGCGCGCTGCATCTGGTCGCCGACATCGCCCCAGATGGCGAGGAGGACACACTGACCCTCGTGGTCGCACGCTCCGTTGGTGTGCGGCTTGCCGAAGTCGCCCGCCTGGATCGGACCGTCGACTGCGCTGACGACTTCGGCGAGGGTGATCTCGGCGGGGGGTCGCGCCAGCACGTAGCCGCCACCGACGCCACGCTTTGACCGCACGAGACCGGCGCCCTTGAGCGCCAGCAGGATCTGTTCGAGGTACGGCTGGGGGAGGCCGGTTCGCTCGGCGATGTCACGGACCGACGTGGGACCGTCGTTCTCGTGGAGCGCGAGTGAGAGCAGTGCTCTGCTCGCGTAGTCACCCCGTGTCGAAACCTTCACCCCCGCATCGTAGGCCGACCGGCGACCGGACCACGGCACACCAATACATCGCGGGCGCACTACCGTGGCATCCAGTGAGCAGCCACCCCGTTCCCGAGCCGGTGCTTCCCGAATACGGGGGAGCCTGCACCAGCGGCATCATCCCTGCCCTCGTCGGCGACCCCGACGACGCCCCGGACTGGATGCAGGCGAGCGCGGTCGGCGCCGATCAGACCGTGGTACTGGTGCTCGACGGCCTGGGCTGGGAGCAGTTCCGGGCCCGCCAGCACCTCGTGCCGACCCTCGCCGCCATGGACGGGCGGTCGATCACGACGGTCGCGCCGTCCACCACTGCGACGGCGCTCACGTCGATCACGACGGGCCTGCCTCCCGGCCAACACGGGGTCATGGGCTACCGCATGGCGGTCGACCGCGACGTGCTCAACGTGTTGCGCTGGACGACCTACCGCGGCGACGCCCGGCAGTCGATCCCGCCGCGCTCGATCAACGCCAACGATCCCTTCGGTTCCCAGCGCCCGCCGATCGTGGTGCGCGCCGAGTTCGAGCACTCGGGGTTCACGGCCGCCCACCTGCACAACGCTCGGCTCGTCGGCTACCGCATGCCGTCGACGATGGTGATCGAGGTCGCCCGGTTGGCCCGCGCCGGTGAGCCGTTCATCTACGTGTACTACGACGGCATCGACAAGGTGGCCCACGAGTACGGACTCGGTGAGCACTACGAGGCCGAGCTCGTCGCCGTCGAGTGGATGATCAAGTACCTCGTCGAGGTGCTGCCGCCGCGTTCGGCCCTGGTCATCACCGCCGACCACGGCCACATCGAGGTGCCGACCACCGTGCGACCACATCCCGAGGTCATGAGCGCTGTCGACTTCCAGTCCGGCGAGGCCCGGTTCCGGTGGCTGCACGCCCTGCCCGGCGCCGCCAACGAGCTGTTGGGCGCAACGCAGGAGCACCACAGCGACCTGGCCTGGGTGGTGTCGCGCCAGCAGTGCATCGACGACGGTTGGTTCGGGCCGATCGTCACGCCGGCCGCCGCCAGCCGCCTGGGCGACGTCGCCATCGTGCCGTTCGAGCCGGTCGCGTTCGAGGAGCCGACCGACACTGGCCCCTACGAGTTGGTGGGTCGTCACGGGTCACTCACGGGGCCCGAGATGCTCGTGCCGCTGCTCGTCGCCCGCAAGTAGCGGATCGGGCCGGCGATTCCGCGGTCCGGATCTCGGTGTCAGGGGTCCGATGTAGAGTCGGTCCCCATGTCGGATCCTTCGCAAGCAGCGCCCGAATCCCCCTCCGGAGGCACGACCGAACCGGAGGTCGTGAGTCCCGACCTGGTGTCGCCCGAGCAGGCCGAGTCCACCGATCAGGAGGCGCCCGAGGTCGAGCCGGCCAAGATCATCCGCATTGGTGGCATGGTCAAGCAGTTGCTCGAAGAGGTGCGCAACACCACCCTCGACGAGGCAGCCCGCGATTCGCTCCGCGACATCTACGAGAACTCGCTCACCGAACTCCGGTCGGCGCTCTCGCCCGACCTCGATGCCGAGCTCGAGCGGCTCACGCTCGACTTCGACGACGACACGATCCCGAGCGAGGCGCAGCTCCGCATCGCCAAGGCCCAGCTCGTCGGCTGGCTCGAGGGTCTGTTCCACGGCATCCAGGCCACGTTGATGGCCCAGCAGATGGCCGCCCGCAACCAGCTCGAGACGATGCGGGGCCAGCTCGGTCCCGGCGGTCCGATGGGTGGTCCGGGTGGTCCCGGTCCCGGTGGTCCCGACCTGCCGACCCCCGGCGGGCCCGGCTACATCTGATCGTGCGCCGTACCGCTGGGGAGCCCGAGCCGATGGAGCCGTGTCGTGGGTGACTCCTTCGTCCACCTCCACCAACACACCGAGTTCTCGATGCTCGACGGCGCCGCCCGCGTCGGCGAGGTCGTCAACGCTGCCGCCACCGACGGTCAGCCGGCGATCGGCATCACCGACCACGGCAACATGTACGGCGTCTTGGACTTCTACAAGGCGTGCCGCAAGGTCGACGTCAAGCCCATCATCGGGTTCGAGGCCTACATGGCGCACGACTCCCGCCTCGAGCGCCCACCCCGGCGGGGCAAGCAGGATGACTCCGGTGGCGAGGTCGAGGGCGGCAAGAAGCTCTACTACCACCTCACCCTCCTCGCCGAGAACAACGCCGGCTACAAGAACCTCATCCAGCTCTCCAGTCGGGCCTTCATGGAGGGCTACTACTACAAGCCCCGGCTCGACTGGGACCTGCTCGCCGAGCACGCCGAGGGGGTGATCGCCACGACCGGCTGCCTCGGTGGCCACGTGCTGCAGTCGCTCATGAACGAGGGGTTCGACGCCGCGCTCGACAAGGCGGCGCGCCTGCAGGACATCTTCGGGCGCGACAACCTCTTCGTCGAGATCCAGGATCACGGCATCCAGGCCCAGATCGACACCAACCCCGATCTGCTGCGTATCGCCAAGAAGCTCAAGGCACCGCTGCTCGCCACCAACGACAGCCACTACGTGCACCGCGAGGACGCGCTCGCGCACGACGCGCTGCTGTGTGTGCAGACCGGCTCGCTCGTGAGCGACACCGATCGCTTCAAGTTCCACGGCGACGAGCACTACCTCAAGACCGCCGAGGAGATGCGCTACCTGTTCCGCGAGGTCGAGGTCGCCTGCGACAACTCCTTGTGGATCGCCGAGCGGGCCAACGTCGAGATCGCGTTCGGCGATGCGCTCCTGCCCAACTTTCCGTTGCCCGAAGGGTTCGAGGACGACTCGGCCTACCTGCGACACCTGACCTTCGAGGGGGCGCGGCTGCGCTGGGGCGATCCGCTGCCCGACGAGGTCGTCGAGCGCTTGGCCTTCGAGCTGCGCGTCATCGCCGACATGGGATTCAGCTCCTACTTCCTGATCGTCTGGGATCTCATCAAGCACGCCCGCGACAACGGCATCCGGGTGGGCCCCGGCCGTGGCAGCGCCGCCGGATGTGCCGTGGCGTACACGCTGTGGATCACCGACCTCGATCCGATCAAGTACGACCTGCTGTTCGAACGATTCCTCAACCCGTCACGCATCTCCATGCCCGACATCGACATGGACTTCGACACACGGTTCCGTGACGAGATGATCCGCTATGCGGCCGAGATGTACGGGCGCGACCACGTTGCCCAGATCGTGACGTTCTCCCAGATCAAGGCCCGGGCCGCGGTGCGCGACGCCGCTCGGGTGCTCGGCTACCCCTACGCCGTCGGCGACAAGGTGGCCAAGGCGATGCCGC
>CALMLJ010000482.1 GCA_937868025.1 uncultured Acidimicrobiaceae bacterium | reverse complement strand
ATGCTCGGCGAGGAGTGGCAGGCGTCGTTGCCGTTGGCGAACTTCGTGTACCCGGTCCGGCCCGGCATCGAGGAGCCCGACGTGTTCGCGCAGTTCGCACCGCGTCCGACCAAGACCATCGCCCTCGACCCGACGGTGATCGGCGAGCGTCGTGACGAGTGGGTGGACGAGTGGCGCTCGATCGCGGAGTGACGCCCCGGTGACGACCGGCCGGTCCCGTCGTGGACGTTCCGTCGCGGTGGTCGCTGCCGTCGCGCTGTGGGCCGCGTTCTACGGCTGGCCGGTCGTCGCCATCATCCGGCGGAGCCTCGCCGGGGTCGCCGGTCAGCCCGGTCTGTCGTTCTCCACGGTCGGCGACGTGCTCAGCGACGGACGGGTCGGGCGTCTGGCCCTCTGGAGCGTGTCGCAGTGCGTGGTGTCGACGCTGGTCGTCACGGTGCTGGGTGTGCCGATCGGATGGGTGCTCGGACGGTTGCGGTTCCGGGGTCGGCGGCTCATGTCGGCCGTCGTCATGACGCCGTTCGTGTTGCCGACCCTCACGATCGCGGGCGCCATGATCGCCCTCGCCGGAGGGCTGCCTTCGTCCACCGCGGCACGGTTCGGGCTGATCGTCGCTGCGCACGTCACGTTCAACGTGGGGCTCATGGTGCGGTCGGTGAGCGCCGCCGTCGCAGCCGTACCGCCGTCGATCGAGCAAGCGGCGGCGACTCTCGGCCGGTCGCAGTGGCGGGCGATCACCTCCACGACGCTCGCCGCCATCCGGCCGGCCATCGCCAGCGCCGCGATCGTCGTGGCCGTGTTCTGCCTCACGTCGTTCGGGGTGATCGTGGCGCTCGGGGGAGCGTCGATCGGCACGGTCGAGGTGGAGGTCTGGTACCTCACCACGCGCTCGCTCGACCTCGGGCGCGCCGCGGTCCTCGCCGGCGGACAGCTCCTCGTCGTGATGCTGCTCGTCGTCGCGTATCAGCGGGTCCGTCGCCCGGTCGGCGGTCGGGTCGCCCACGACCTGCGCCCGGTGCGGACGAACGTCGAGCGTCGGCTCGTGCGGGGGAGTGTGGGAGTCGCCTCGGTCGTGAGCGCCGCTCCGCTCGTGGCGCTCGTGGTGCGGTCGCTTCGGGGGCCCGACGGCTGGACGATCGACAACTACCGGATCCTGACCGGCGACGGTGCCAGCGCGGTGCGCTACTCGTTGGCGGGAGCGTTGGTCGCCACGTTCGTTGCCCTCGTGCTCGCGGCGCCGATGGTCGCTGCAGCCGCGCGGGTGGACCGGATCGGGCGGTGGTTCGAGGCGGCGATGGTGGTGCCGTTGGCGCTGTCGGCGGCGACGCTCGGACTGGGGTTCCTCGTGGCGTTCAGCGGTCCCACGCTCGACCTCCGGGGTACGTGGATCATCGTGCCGTTGGTGCAGGCGGCATCCGCAGCGCCGGTCGTGGTGCGCATCGTGTTGACCGCCGCTCGCTCGGTGGACGGATCGCTCCTCGACGCTGCCGCCGTCTCGGGCGCTGGACCGATCCGCCGCTTCACGTCGGTGGTGTGGCCCGCGCTGCGACGACCGGTCGGCGTGGCGTCGGGCTTCGCGTTCGCCATGGCGGTGGGCGAGTTCGGAGCGACCGTCTTCCTGAGTCGTGCCGCACGTCCGACTGTCCCGACGCTGATCGGCCGACTGCTCGGCCGGCCGGGGACCGCCAACCTCGGCCAGGCCCTCGCCCTCAGCTGCGTGCTCGGCCTGATCGCCGCGCTCTCCGTGGCGCTCGTCGATCGGGCGACCGACGACGGGCCGGCCTTCTGACTCACGCTCCGTGGGATCCACGCGTCCGGGACGCGTGGATCCCACCGAGGGTGACATCTGATCAGGGCCGGATCGGCCACCGTTGTGACCGACGGACGCGCCTGTTCACGGAGCGTGGCGAGCGCGTTCCACTGGGAACGCCAGGCCTGCGGACAGTTGGAGCTCCGCGGAAGTCTGGGTGTCAGACCTCGCTCGTAAGCTCAGTCGAGCGGAGCTCGACCCGGTGTCGTCGCCGGATCGTCGGAAGACAACGGCCGTGCAGCCGAGCGGGGTGGGGGTTCGCGTGGTCCAGTGGGCGGTTCGTGCGGAGCGGGCGCCACGGGGGTCGAACCCGCCCTACCCGGAGGTCGGTCGCACCGGGCATCTGCCCAGCTCGTGCTCCTGTGCACAGCATCTAACGCCCGCTCCGCATCGAGGACGTTAAAGGTCGCGGAGATCGAACGGACCTGAGTTTCAGGACGGGGCGGAGAGTCGCCACTCGATGTTCGGCTCGGAAGGTCCTCCGACACCTCTCGAAGGATGTGCGGATGCTCGAATCTCCGACTTCTCGGGGCGGCGAGACGGGACCGAACCGAGGCGCCCT
>CALMLJ010000481.1 GCA_937868025.1 uncultured Acidimicrobiaceae bacterium | reverse complement strand
GGTCGCTGTCGCGTTTGGTCGCTGTTGGAGGTGCGACGATGGTTGTGGAGGAGTCCGCGATGACCGATGAGGTCTTGAACACATTGGTGGTGCTTGGTCACCGGTTGTTGCTCGTCGAGGTCGGCGGTGGGTTCGAGACGCACCTGTGCGAAGCGACGAGTGACTCGGCCGCCCGCGCCGCCCTCGATACTCGCCGGGCACTGCCGGACTCATTGGCGGACGCGTTGGAACGGGGCGGTGACGACGACCGACTCGATGCCTTGCTGGACCGTCTCCTGGACACGGCGTGGAAGCCGACAACGTTGTGCGGTCGAGCGTGGGACGAGATGGCCGCCGGCGAGGCGGGTACGTTCCGGCGCTGGCAGGAGATCGAGCTGACGCCGACGTGTCGGTCGTGCCTTCGGGTGGTCGACACCTGGTTCCCGCGGTCCGGGTCGCTGCCCGGGATCGGCGTGCTCGTCTCGGTGATCGGCGAGAAGGTCGAGGCCTTCGGGTCTGCGTGGGTGACCGGTGTGCCAGGCGAGTTCCTCGAGGATCTCCGCAAGGCGATTCGCAAGCACCTGCGCCAGAAGGGGTGGCGATCGCAGACCATGGTCGGTAGCGGAGTGCTGCATGTGATGTCAGCCGACGCGCTGGAGGCGATCGAACCGACCGTGCGGGCGGCCTGGATCGATCAGGCGATTCGGCGGATGGGCGTGGTGGAGCAACCGACCGATGACGAGGCCATCGTTGATCGACCCCGGTTGGGCGTCGCCTGGCAGACGTGGGTGCTCGATGAGTAGCTCGCACACCAACGTCTCGCGCCGATTCGCGTTGGCTTTCAATTTCTGAAAGTGTGGGTGATGTATGGCAGCACGACCCACCCTTGATCCCCTTCGGGAAGCGGCACAGCGACTGAACGAGGCGGAGATCGAGCGCAATCGGCTGATCCGAGCGCTGCGCTCGAAGCGCGAGACGCTCACCGACCTCGCCGAAGCGGCGGATGTGTCCCTCGGGACCGCGCACAAGTTGACGCGTCCTTCGACGATCGTGTCCGTCGGCTACGAGGGCCGCAGCGTTGATGAGCTCGTCGACGCTTTGGTCGACGCAGGGGTCTCGGTGCTGGTGGATGTTCGGGAGAACGCGATCAGCCGCAAGCGCGGCTTGTCGAAGCGTGCGCTGGCGGAGAAGCTGCAGGCGCGGGGCATCACCTACGTGCATGAGCCGACGCTCGGCAACCCCCGAGACAACCGTGACGGTTTCCGAGAGCAACGCCCGGACAGCGTCGCCGCCTTCGAAGCGCACCTTGACCGCAACGGGTCGGCGGCGCTCGATCGGGTCGACGCGATGCTCAGAGATCGAACAGTCGGCCTTCTGTGCTTCGAGGCGGATCCGTGCTCGTGCCATCGCTCGATCGTGGCGCGGTATCTCCTGGACCGGGACCCACTGGCGTCGGTTCGACCGGCGTGACGTCGCGGGCGATGCCGAGCACAAGGAAGCCCTGCGGTGCCTGGTGCTGGTTGCCCACGTACAGCGCCGGCAGACGCGCTGGGTCGACCAGGCTGAGCCACTTCTCTTCGATCCGATCGAGGTAGTCGGTCGGGTAACTGCGACGCCAGTTCCGCCACGCCTCGGAGATCTCCCAGTCGACAATGCTCTGTTCGTGACCGCGGCACGAGGCCGATTGGCAGCGGTAGGCAAGCTTGAACGTGAACGGCGAGAACTCGAGCTTCGGGGCACCCTGAGCCAGAAGACTGCCCTGGGCGGCCCGGTTCATCTTCGCTGCGTGGGCGGTGTCGCCAGTGTGGTCCTCGCGGGTGAAGCCGGTGATCTCGCGCGGGACGACCAACCCCAGGGACGGGCGCGCCCAACCCTTCGCCGCGACGAGGTCGCACATCCTGTACTGGGGTAACCGGTTGAGCACTTCGGCGCGCCGCTTGCCTGCGGGGAGCTGGTCGAGCACGGCCGTCGTATCGAGTCGTGGCCGATACGACTCCGGTCGTTGGTCCTTGTCGTGCTTGTCGATCTCGAGCTCGATCACCTGGTACTTGGGATGCTCGCCCTGCCAGAACCACTGCCACTGCACCGGGAACAGTCGGATCCAGCGATAGTCGTCGCCGTCGAGGCGGATGCCGGCGACGCACACCGTCTCGCCGTGTGTGCGTCCGATCTCAGGAGATGCCTTGACGGTGATGAGTACCGTCGCTCGCTCAGCGACCATCGGACTCATCGTACGATTCGTCGGACGACGGGTTGTCGCCTTCGGCATCGCCGCCTGCCAGCGAGGCATGGCCCTGACCAGTTATGGCCTCGTCTGAATGTTCAGGGGCGCTGTTTCCCTTGAACACGATGTGCGCGATCTGATCCGCGGCGTCCTCCTCCACGGCGGGGATCGCGTGCATGTACACGTCCTGGGTGAAGCTCGTCGTCGCGTGGCCGAGCCTGTCCG
>CALMLJ010000480.1 GCA_937868025.1 uncultured Acidimicrobiaceae bacterium | reverse complement strand
GGTCCTTGAAGAAGGAGACGTCGAGCATGGGGTGCGCCGCCCGACGTTCCCACACGGCGAACCCGACGAGGAACGATGCGCCGAGCAGGAAACCGGCGATGACGACCGAGTCGCCCCAGCCCCGTTCGGGCGCTTCGATGATCGCAAGGAGCACACCACTGAGTCCGAGGATCGAGAGCACGGCGCCCAGCGGGTCGAGGTGGCTGTCGCTCTTGTCGCGCGACTCGGGAACGACGGCCATCGTCATGACGATGGCGAGCACGCAGATCGGCACGTTGACGAGGAACACCGAACCCCAGAAGAAGTGCTCGACGAGGATGCCGCCGGCCAACGGGCCGATCGCGATGCCGAGGCCCGACACGCCGGCCCAGATCCCGATGGCCTTGGCGCGTTCCTTGCCGGTGAAGGTGTTGGTGAGGATCGACAGCGTCGACGGGTAGATGAACGCACCGCCGATGCCCATGAGCGCCCGGAAGATGATGAGCGTGTTGGCGGAGTCGGACAGCGCCGCCACGGCGGAGAAGCCGCCGAACAGCGCGAGGCCGATGAGCAGCATGCGCTTGCGGCCGAGCTTGTCGCCGAGGGTGCCGGCCGTGAGAAGGAGGCAGGCGAAGACGATCACGTAGGAGTCGACGATCCACTGCAGCTGGCTGCCCTCGGCGCCGACTGATTTCACGATCGAGGGGAGGGCCACGTTGAGGATCGTGTTGTCGATTCCGATGATCGACAGGGAGAGGCAGAGTGCGCCGAGTGTCCACCAGCGCTTCTCGTGCGCCTGCTCTGGAGTGATGGAGAAGGCCATCCGGCGATGGTAACTAACTGGTGAGTTAACGGGCAACGCCGGTAGGGTGTGACCTATGGCTCGTGACGCCGCTGCGACCCAGCAGCGCATCATCGACGCGGCGACCGACGAGTTCGCCGCCCACGGCATCTCGGGTGCTCGCGTCGACGAGATCGCCGCCAAGGCCGACGTCAACAAGCGGATGCTCTACTACTACTTCGGTTCGAAGGAGCAGCTGTTCCGGGAGATCCTCCGCCGCAAGCTCGCCGAGCGGGTCGCCGAGGCGGCGGGAAGTGTCGAACTCAGCCGTGCCGACCGGCTTGCCGAGCGGCAGGCGCTCCACCTCGAGGACTCCTCATGGGTGCGGCTCCTGATGTGGGAGGCGCTGGAGTACGGCGCCGACACCGAACTCGAGGACGAGGTCGGCCGCGGCGAGATCTACGGTCAATGGGTCGCCGCCACCGAACAGGCCCAGGCCGATGGTGAGGTCGCCGCCGACCTCGACGCCCGGCAACTCGTGCTGACCGAGCTCGCCCTCACGTTGTTCCCCGCGGCGTTCCCGCAGCTGACGCGTCTCGTCAGCGGCACCGAGCTCGACGATCCCGAGTTCCTGGAGGCCCGCCAGACGTTCCTCCGTCGATTGTCGGACCGACTCGCCGGGCCGTGACCCGGCCTCGCTCATGCGTCGACGATGCAGAACTCGTGGCCTTCGGGATCGGCCAGTACGACGTAGGTACCTGATTCGTCGGTGACCGGGTCGGCGAGCTGGGTCGCCCCGATCTCGACGGCCCGAGCGACGGTGGCCGAGACGTCGGTGGCACCGAGATCGAGGTGAAGGCGGACCTTGCCCACCTTGGGCTCGGGCACGCGTTGGAACGCCAGGCGTGGTCCGCCCGCACCGGCGGCGAGTCCGCCCCGCGTGGCGGGTTCGATCCACGCCCAGTCGGCGTCGCGCTGGTGGAGGTCGCACTCGCACAGGTCGGCGTAGAAGCGGCCCAGGGTGGCGGGCTCCGCGCAGTCGACGACCACCTCCCAGAGGAATGCCGGCGACGGATCGGTCATCGGACGAGTCTGGCAAACTGGCCGCGTGAGCACACCCCCATCGACCGTGAGCATCGTCGAGGTCGCTCCCCGCGACGGCCTGCAATCCGATCCGACCCTGCTCGGTACCGACGCCAAGGTCGAGATGATCACGCGGGCCGTTCGCTCCGGTATCCGCCGGATCGAGACGGTGAGCTTCGTCAACCCCAAGCGTGTGCCGCAGATGGCCGACGCCGACGACGTGATGGCGGCGCTGCTCGCCGACACCGAGACCAGGGCGCTCGGTGCCAGCTACATCGGGCTCGTGCTCAACCAGCGCGGCCTCGACCGCGCCGTCGAGACCGGGGTCGACGAGATCAACGCCGTCGTCGTGTGCAGTGACACGTTCGCCATGAAGAACCAGGGCCAGGATTCGCAGGGTCTGCTCGACACAGCGGCGTCCGTGGTCGCCGGCGCTCGGGCGCACGGTCTGCCGGTGTCGGTCACGATGGCAGCCTCGTTCGGCTGCCACTACGAGGGCGAGGTGTCGCTCAACCGGCTGGCGTGGGTCGTCGAGCAGGTCGTCGCCGCGGGGCCCGACGAGATCGCCCTCGCCGACTCGATCGG
>CALMLJ010000479.1 GCA_937868025.1 uncultured Acidimicrobiaceae bacterium | reverse complement strand
TGACCTGACCGCCGGTGAGGATGGCCATGTCGGCCAGCATCGCCTTGCGGCGCTCACCGAAGCCCGGGGCCTTGACGGCGACCGAGCTGAACGTGCCACGGATCTTGTTCACGACGAGCGTGGCGAGCGCCTCGCCGTCGACATCCTCGGCAATGATCAGGAGGGGCTTGCCGCCCTGCATGACCTTCTCGAGCACCGGGACGAGGTCCTGGACCGAGCTGATCTTGCCGTTGACGAACAGGATGTAGGGGTCGTTGAGGACCGCTTCCTGACGCTCGGCGTCGGTCACGAAGTAGGGCGAAAGGTAGCCCTTGTCGAACTGCATGCCCTCGACGAAGTCGAGCTCCATGCCGAACGTGTTGGACTCCTCGACGGTGACCACACCGTCCTTGCCCACCTTGTCGATGGCGTCGGCGATGACCTCGCCGATCTTGACGTCGGCAGCGGAGATGGCGGCGACCTGAGCGATTTCGCTCTTGTCGTCGACGTCCTTGGCCTGCGCCTGGATCGACTCGACCGCGGCGGCGACTGCCGCCTCGATGCCACGCTTGAGACCGAGGGGGCTCGCGCCGGCGGCGACGTTGCGGAGGCCTTCCTTCACGAGTGCCTGGGCGAGCACCGTCGCCGTCGTCGTGCCGTCACCGGCAACGTCGTTGGTCTTGGTGGCGACCTCCTTCACGAGCTGGGCGCCCATGTTCTCGAAAGGGTCCTCCAGCTCGATCTCACGAGCGATGGAGACACCGTCGTTGGTGATGGTCGGTGCGCCGAACTTCTTGTCGAGGACAACGTTGCGGCCCTTGGGGCCGAGCGTGACCTTGACCGCGTCGGCCAGCTTGTTGACGCCGGCCTCGAGGGCACGACGAGCTTCGTCGTCGAACTTCAGAATCTTTGCCATGTGGGGATCCTTGTGTGGTGATTACTTGGCGATCGCGAGCACGTCGCGAGCAGCGAGGATGAGGAGGTCTTCGCCATCGATGGTGATCTCGGTGCCGCCGTACTTGGAGTAGACGACCTTGTCGCCGACCTTGACCTCCATCGGGATGCGTTCGTTGTCGTCACCGAAGCGGCCTTCACCGACGGCGAGCACCTCGCCCTGCTGGGGCTTTTCCTTGGCGGTGTCGGGAATGACGAGACCGCTCGCGGTGGTCGCCTCGGCCTGTGCGGGCCGAACGACGATACGGTCTTCGAGTGGCTGCAGGTTCATGCAGATGCCTCCGTTGCGCTTTCGCATGAGTGTGTGTGGATTGCGCACCCCTGGCGTTGGCACTCGGGTGGCGCGAGTGCCAAAGCTAGCACTCTCGATGGCCGAGTGCTAAGCAGCCCCCGATATCGGTCTCAGGACAGGGCGAGGTTGGGCAGCGCGCCGGTATCGAGGGGACTCGGCCCGTCGAGCGTCAGCTTGTACCACGCCGCCGCGGCGACCATTGCTGCGTTGTCCGTGCACATCTCTCGCGACGGGAGGAATCCTCGGATGCCCTGGCCGACGCACACGTCGAGGAACGACTCGCGGAGCTGGGAGTTGGCGGCGACTCCCCCGCCGATCGCGAGGCCCCGAGCGCCCACGTCGACCGCTGCCCGACGGGCCTTGGTGACCAACACATCGACGACCGCCTGCTGGAAGGACGCCGCGACATCGGCAGCATCGACGTCGGGGTGCTTCCGCACCCAGTTGATGACGGAGGTCTTGAGACCGGAGAAGCTGAAGTCGTAACCGTCGTCGAGCATCGCCCGGGGGAAGTTGATCGCGGTCGGGTCGCCCGACATCGCCAACCGGTCGATCGCGGGGCCGCCCGGATAGCCGAGGCCCAGGAACCGGGCGACCTTGTCGAACGCCTCCCCGGCGGCGTCGTCGAGGGTCTGCCCGAGGATCTTGTACCGGCCCGGTCCGTCCATGCGGACGAGCAGCGTGTGGCCCCCCGAAACCAACAGGACCACGAGGGGGAACTCGAGGTCCGGATCCTCGAGGAGCGACGCGTAGAGGTGGGCCTCGAGGTGGTTGACGGCGACGAACGGCACGTCCCACGCCATCGCCAGGGCCTTGGCGGCGCTGACGCCGACGAGGAGGGAACCGATGAGCCCCGGACCGTAGGTCGCGCCGACGGCGGCGATGTCGGACTCGGACACACCGGAGGACACGACCGATTCGGCGACGATCGGGATCAAGAGATCGAGGTGCGCACGACTCGCAATCTCGGGAACCACCCCACCGAACCGGGCATGCAGATCGACCTGGGAGGACACCACCGACGACAGCACCACCCGACCGCCGCACACCAGGGCGGCAGCGGTCTCATCGCACGACGTCTCGATGCCGAGGATCGCTGCGTCTGGCGAGAAGTCGGTGGTCATCGCGCCAACCCTACCGGCGCATGGCTGCGATCACGGCGTCGATCCGACGCTGGTAGTCCTCCCCGCCGATACCTCGCACCCACATGATCAACGCATCCTCGCCTGTCTCGGCGTAGTACCGCGGACGCACTCCGTCCTGCTCGAACCCGAACTTGCGGTACAGGTCCTGCGCTCCGGTGTTCGACTCCCGGACCTCGAGGGTCATGTCGTCGAGCCCCCACGCCTTGGTCTCCGCGACCAGCCGGAGCATGAGCATGGTCGCCACGCGCTGGAGGCGGAACGAGGGATGGACGGCGATGTTGGTGATGTGGGTCTCGAAGCCGGTCGACATGAGGCACGCGAAGCCGACCACGGAGGCATCGGGCCGAACGGCCACGAAGCCGCGTGAGGACGCCTGCTTCAGCTCCGACGCGAAGAGGTCCTTCGACCACGGCCGGGGGCTCGTGACCTGTTCGATCGCCACGACACCACGGAGGTGCCGACTGCGCATCGGCACCACGGCGACGCGCTGGGACCCGGACTCAACCACGGTCGGCCACGTCGGTCAGGCCCGGTCCCGCGTGACCCAGTTGATCTCGGCGTCGGGCTTGCGCAGGTAGATCGGCTCGAGGGAGGTCGCCGGCTGGAACTCCTCGCGAAGGGCCTGGGCGTGGGCCAGTTGCACGAGCGAGGCGGCCGATGGAAACGAGAGCCCGGCGTCGGCGATCTCGGCCTTCGGCACCGTCTCGAACAGCTCGCGGTACCGGTGGACACCGTCGCCGACGAGCAGCATCTCCTCGCGACGCACCGACAGCTGCGACACCAGCTCGTCGGGTGATCCAACCGCGTGCTCGCCGAGCCGCTGGATGCCGCCGGGTACCTGGCGGTAGAACGCGTAGTACAGCTCGGAGCGACGGGCATCGATCGCTGTCACGATCAGCCGCGACGAGAACCGCACCGCGAACGCGAGCAGGTCGAGACTGGCAACCCCGATCATCGGCACCCCGAGCGCGTGGGCGAGGCCCTTGCCGGTGGCGATGCCGACCCTGAGCCCGGTGAAGAGGCCTGGACCGAGGTCGACGGCGATCACGCTGATCTCCGACAGCTCGATCTGGGACTGCGAGCAGATGAACTCGATGGCAGGAGCGAGGTTCTCGGCGTGACGCCGACCCTTCGCGCACTGCGCCGAGGCGATGACACCCTCGTGGCCGCCGATGGCGCAGCCCGCCTGGGAGGTCGCGGTGTCGATTCCGAGGATCAGCATGTCACTCCGTCGCGGCTGGGAACGTCGATGAGGTCGGGCACGGTCACGCGGCCCACGGGCCGACCGCCCGGGCGATGCCGACCGACCGCGCCGCCCACCGGCGGCCGATCATGACCAGTTCGAGGAGACGCTCGTCGTCGTCCTCGCCCAGCTCGAGTCGCACTTCGAGGTACTCGGGCGGCAGGGCAGGCAGGATCGCCTCGCCCCATTCGACCAGCGTCACGGC
>CALMLJ010000478.1 GCA_937868025.1 uncultured Acidimicrobiaceae bacterium | reverse complement strand
GGCAGCTGCGTCATGAGGAAGTCACGGATCTTCCAGTCCTCGATGACGTTGTCGACGTACTCCTGGCGGCTGGCGAACCAGCGGGACTTCCACTCGGTGGTGATTCCGAGACGGAAGCCGTAGGGGTTGACCTTCTGGCCCATTACTTGTCTCCCTCTTCGGAAGCGTCGGTTGCAGCGTCGTCTTCGGTGGCTTCGTCGGCGTCGACGACCTCATCGGTGACGGTCTCATCGGTGATCTCGTCGACGGGAGCGTCAGAGGCGACGACCTCGTCGACCAGCACCTCTTCTGATGCCGGTGCGTCGGTCCCTGAATCCTGATCGAGCGGAGCCTCGTCGGTCGGGGTGGCGGCTGCCGGGGCAGCGGTCTCGCCGGACTTGCGACTGCCGGCCACGCGACGGGAGCGGGATGCGGCGGCACCGGGAGCGGTACCCCGGCGGGCCTGCTTGGCACGAGCGGCCTCGAGTTCATCGGCGGAGAACCGGCTGACGATCACGGTGATGTGGCAGGTGCGCTTGTTGATCCGACCGGCCCGGCCACGGGCACGGGGGCGGAAGCGCTTGAGCGTCGGGCCCTCATCCGCGAAGCACGCCGAGACGTAGAGCTCGTCGGCGGCGATGCTGTCATTGTGCTCGG
The DNA here is from genome assembly GCA_937868025.1 of uncultured Acidimicrobiaceae bacterium. The sequence continues at coordinate 5,209 of CALMLJ010000478.1, read as the reverse complement.
CGTTGGCGATTGCCGAGTTGAGCACCTTCAGGATGGGATCGGCCGCGCCGCGCTCGGTGAGCTGCAGGATGGCCTGTGCCTCGGCGACCGGCTTGTTGCGGATGAGGTTGAGGACCTCACGTGCCTTGTAGGCCGAGAAGCGGGCGAACTTGAGCTCGGCACGAGTGCCGGGCCGTTCGTTGGTCTTGACTCCGAATGCCATCAGCGCCGCCCCGACTTCTCTTGGCCGGCGTGGAACTTGAAGGTGCGGGTCGGCGCGAACTCGCCGAGCTTGTGACCGACCATCGACTCGGTGATGTACACGGGAACGTGCTTGCGACCGTCGTGCACGGCGATCGTGTGACCGACCATGTCGGGGATGATCGTCGAGCGACGAGACCAGGTCTTGATGACCGTCTTGTTGCCGGCCTCGTTCAACGCGTCGACCTTCTTGAGCAGGTGGTCGTCGACGAACGGACCCTTCTTGAGACTGCGGGGCATCTGATATCTCCCTTATCGGCGCGAGCCGCGGGTACGGCGGCGACGCACGATGAGCTGCTGGGACGGCTTGTTCTTGTCACGGGTGCGGCCCTCGGGCTTGCCCCACGGGGACACCGGGTGACGACCACCCGACGTCTTGCCCTCGCCACCACCGTGAGGGTGGTCGACGGGGTTCATGGCAACACCACGGGTCTGCGGCTTGACGCCCTTCCAGCGGTTGCGGCCGGCCTTGCCGATCTTGATCAGCTCGTGCTCGGAGTTGCCGACCTCGCCGACGGTGCCGCGGCAGTCGATCGGGACGCGACGCATTTCGGTGGACGGAAGACGCAGCGTGGCGTAGTCGCCTTCCTTGGCGACGAGCTGGACGCTGGCGCCGGCGGAGCGGGCCATCTTGCCGCCACCACCCGGGTAGAACTCGACGTTGTGCACGACGGTACCGACGGGGATGTAGCGCAGCGGAAGCGCGTTGCCGGGACGGATGTCGCTGCCCTGGCCCGACTGAACCGTGTCGCCGACCTTGAGGTCCTTGGCGGCGAGGATGTAGCGCTTCTCGCCATCGAGGTAGTGGAGGAGCGCGATGCGGCAGGTGCGGTTGGGGTCGTACTCGATGGTCGCGACCTTGGCGGGCACGCCGTCCTTGTTCCGCTTGAAGTCGATGATGCGGTACTGCTGCTTGTGGCCGCCACCGCGGTGGCGGGCGGTCTTGCGGCCGTAGTTGTTGCGACCGCCGGTGCGGTGCTTGGGCGCCAAGAGCGACTTCTCCGGCGTCGTCGAGGTGATCTCGGCGAAGTCGGAGACGGTCTGGAAGCGGCGACCGGGGCTGGTGGGCTTACGTTTGCGAAGTGCCATGATCGTGCCTCTCAGCCGGCCTGGAAGATTTCGATGTCATCGCTGTCGCTCGTGAGCGTGACGATGGCGTGCTTGCGGTCGGGCAACTTCGTGGTGCGGGCCGTACGACGGCCACGCTTCGACTTGCCCTTGCGGTTCAAGGTGTTGACCTTGACGACCTTGGTGCCCGGCCAGATCGCCTCGACGGCCTGACGGATCTCGATCTTCGAGGCGCTCGGCGCCACGACGAACGTGTACACCTTCTCCTCGATGAGGGCGTAGGACTTCTCGCTCACGACCGGGCGGATGATGATCTCGTGCGGATCCTTCACTGGTCGTCCTCCGACTCGTTCGTTGCCGGGGCGCTGCTCGGCAGGCTGTCCTGGGTGAAGACGACGTAGTCCGAGACGAGCACGTCGTAGGTGTTGAGCTCGCCGAGGCTGATGACGTGCACCGACTCGAGGTTGCGGAAGCTCTTCCACGCCGTGATGTCGGTCGGGTTGAGAACGACGAGGGCACGACCTTCGACACCGAGCGAGGCGAGCGCCTTGCGGGCGTCGCTCGTCTTGGGGGCGTCGAAGCTCCACGACTCGACGACGATGACCTTGTCGTCGGCGGCGCGGTCGCTGAGCGCGGACCGGAGTGCCAGCTTCTTCATCTTCTTGGGGGTGCGCTGGTCGTACTTGCGGGGCTTGGGGCCGAGGGCCACACCGCCGCCACGCCAGTTCGGCGAACGGGTCGAACCGGCGCGAGCGCGACCGGTGCCCTTCTGCTTGAACGGCTTGGCCCCGCCACCGGAGACCTCGGCGCGGGTCTTGGTCGACTGCGTGCCGGCGCGAGCGGCGGCGAGCTGTGCGACGACGACCTGGTGCATGACCGGGACGTTGGGCTCGAGGCCGAAGACGGCGTCGTCGAGCTCGACGGTGCCGGCGTCAGCGCCGGTCTGCTTCTTGAGCGTGATGCTGCTCATCACTGGCCGCCCTTCGCGGTGCTCTTGCCGCCCTTGACGGCGTCACGGATCAGGACGATGCCGCCGTTGGGGCCGGGAACCGCACCCTTCACGAGGAGCAGATTCTGCTCTGCGTCGGCCTGCACGACCTTGAGGTTCAAGATGGTGACCTTCTCGTTGCCCATCTGGCCCGCCATGCGCATGCCCTTGAACACGCGGGAGGGGGTGGCGCACTGGCCGATCGAGCCGGGCTTGCGGTGGGTCCGGTGAGTACCGTGGGAGGCGCTCATGCCACCGAAGTTGTGACGCTTCATGACACCGGCGAAGCCCTTGCCCTTGCTGACGGCGGTCACGTCGATCCGCTCGCCTGCTTCGAGCAGGTCGACCGAGATCTCCTGGCCGACCGAGTAGGACGACACATCATCGATCCGCAGCTCGACCAGCTTGATGCCAGGGTCCACGCCGGCGCGCTCGTAGTGCCCGGCCACCGGCTTGGTCAGCTTGCGCGGGTCCTTGGACCCGTACGTGACCTGCAGCGCGCTGTAGCCGTCGGAGTCAGGTGTCTTCACCTGGACCACCCGGCAGGGCGTGACCCGGACGACCGTGACGGGAATGACGTTGTTGTTGTCATCCCACACCTGAGTCATTCCGACTTTTTCACCAACAATTGTCTTCGTCGCCATGACGATCTCTTTCGCTCCTGGCTCGTACGCACCACGTCTGTGGCGGCAGCGGAGCCCTTCACGCGAACGCTCCGCAGGGCAGGGCCAGGCGGAGCGATCTCTCGGTTGTGCCGACTGGTTCCCGGAGGCCTGGCCGAACGTCGATTCGCTGGTGTGACAGCCGACTCGAGGTCTGCCCGTTCACACGACTTGCAGAGGCTAGCCGCGACGCGTGGTCGCAACCAAACTCTGTGTGGCATCCGGCTCGGGGCCGGACGAGGGACAACGCCCTTGTTGCCTAGTGACTAGGCGTTCTGGATCTTGATCTCGATGTCGACGCCAGCCGGGAGGTCGAGGCGCTGCAACGAGTCGATGGTCTTGGGGGTGGGCTCGAGGATGTCGATGAGCCGCTTGTGAATCCGCATCTCGAAGTGCTCGCGTGAGTCCTTGTACTTGTGGGGCGAGCGAATGACCGTGAACCGGTGCTTCTCGCTCGGGAGCGGGATCGGGCCCTTGATCTTGGCCTGCGTACGGACGACCGTCTCGACGATCTTGCGGGTCGACTGGTCGATGATCTCGTGATCGTACGCCTTGAGTCGGATGCGGATCTTCTGGTCAGCCATGCTCTCTCACACTTCTGTCGAGCACCTCGTGGTGCTCGGCTGCACTTCGATTGACAAGGAACGTTCCGGGCGTGCCCGGTGCGGCGGCAACTGTAGGCCCTTCCCGTGCCCGACGCCAACCCGATCCAGACATCGGTCGGATCACGGTCGGGTCGGATCGGTCCGAATGGCCTCGTTGCGGCGGATCAGCGCTCCGATGTCGAGGATCTGGGTCCAGTCCCAGTCGATCGGATCGGCCGGTGGAACCGGACCTTCGAACACCTCTGCTCCCGGAATGCCGGGCAGCAGGCTGCGGAAGAGATGATCCTTCCATTGCGCCTCCGGTGGGAGGCCGAACCGCACCACCACGAGGTCGAGGCTCGGCACCACGTAGGTCGCTTGTTCCAGGAAGCCGGAGAAGATCAGTGTGTCCGGCGGCGCCGACGCGATGACGCGACGCTCGCGCCGGACCCCTCCGAACGTCCCGATGTGCCACTGCCCGACGTTGGTCTGCGACAAGAACCCGTATCCGGCGTTCGCCGCCGTGCCGTCGTCCATCTCGCCGATGTAGCCGGCATCGATCAGCTGCTCACCACGCCACTCGCCGCGAGCGAGCGTGAGACTGCCGAGCCGCGCCATGTCCGCGGGGGTCAGGTCGAGCCAGGCGTAGCCCTGCGTGTGTCCCACGCCGTCGCGGGACCAGCGCCACGTTCCAGGGAGGATCCCGATCGGTTCGAACAACTGCTCGGACACGAAGGCCTGGAAGTCCTGCCCCACAGCCCGCTCGACCACGAACGCCAGTGTCGTGACCGTCGTCTGCGCGTATTCGAACACCGTGCCGGGCTCGTGGGCGAACGGCATCGACATCGCCTCCCCCACGGAGTCCTCGGTCGAGCCCAGGAGATCGTTGACCCATCCGAACCGGAGACCCGACGTCTGGGTCAGGAGCTGCCGGACGGTGATCGCGGCGTGCGCCGCGTCCAGATCGGACAGATAGCGCCCGATCGGGGAGTCCAGCCCGACGGCACCCAAGGTCACGGCGCGACCGACTGCCAACGCGACGACGCTCTTGGTCATCGAGAAGAGCGGCGCCGGCTCGTGCGCCGACGTGAGATCTCGCCGGCTCTGACCGATGAGGCAACCGTGCCGGTAGATCCGCAGCGACCGAGTCATCGGGGTCGAGAGCTCGTCGATCGTGGCCCGCACCGCAGCGCCGTCGACACCTACCGCCTCCGGAGCGACCATCTCGAAATCGGCACCGGCGGGCGGCAACTCGCACCGGGTGGGTCCGGCGCCGGCCAGGGCACTGTCGGCAACCTGCCCGACCGGAGTCCGCACCACCGACGGGCCCAGGTCCGCGCACGATGAGAGCAGTGCCGCAACGCACACCCCGACGACGAGCCTCCCCTTGATGGCGGTGAGCGTACCGGCGGGGTTCAGCCCTCGGCGAGTGCGACGGCGATGTCGGCAGCGACGCCGGCGTTGTGCTCGGCGAGGGCGAGGTTGGCGGGAATGCTGCGACCCGCGGTCGCCACGGAGATGGCCTCGAGCACGAACGGCGTCACCCCCGGGCCGGTCACTCCCGCTGCGGCTGCCTCGGCGAGTGCCGCCGCGATCACCGGGTCGATCTCGTGGGACGGGATCTCCGCCGACTCCGGAATCGGATTCGCCACGACCACTCCCCCACG
>CALMLJ010000477.1 GCA_937868025.1 uncultured Acidimicrobiaceae bacterium | reverse complement strand
TCGACGTGAAGAAGGCCGAGACCGGCATCATCTACATCGACGAGATCGACAAGGTGGCCCGCAAGAGCGAGAACCCGTCGATCACCCGCGACGTCTCCGGCGAGGGCGTGCAGCAGGCGCTGCTGAAGATCCTCGAGGGCACCACCGCGTCGGTGCCGCCGCAGGGCGGGCGCAAGCACCCGCACCAGGAGTTCATCCAGATCGACACGACGAACATCCTGTTCATCTGCGGTGGCGCCTTCGCCGGCCTCGACCGCATCATCGAGCAGCGGGTGGGCAAGCGCGGCATCGGGTTCGGCGCCGACATCCGCCCGTCGTCGGAGCGCATCAGCGGCGACCTCTTCGCCGAGGTGCTTCCCGAGGACCTCATCAAGTTCGGTCTCATCCCCGAGTTCATCGGGCGACTGCCCGTCACGGCCGTGGTCGAGAACCTCGATCGTCGGGCGATGGTCGAGATCCTCACGGCTCCGAAGAACGCGCTGGTCAAGCAGTACCAGAAGTTCTTCGAGCTGGAAGACGTCGAGCTCGAGTTCACCCAGGACGCACTCGAGGCGGTCGCCGACCAGGCGCTGTCGCGGGGCACCGGTGCCCGTGGCCTCCGGGCCATCCTCGAAGAGGTCCTGCTCGGCGTGATGTACGACCTGCCGAGCCGCGACGACATCGGCCGGTGTGTGATCGATGCCGACGTGGTGCTCGAGAAGGTGCTCCCGACGCTCGTGCCGCGCACCGAGGTCGCCCGCACCACTCGGCCGCGCCGAGCTGCTTCCTGACGCCGGGACGCGACCGCATGGATCTGGTCGGTGACGCGGGTCACCCGCCCCACGTCGCCGACGCGCTCGCGTGGCTGCGCGACCTCGTCGACCACGAGATCAGCTCGGTCGGCATCAGCGCCGGCAACATCGACGGGCTCACGCTCGAACCGGCGCAGCGAGCGCTCGACGCGCTGGGTCGTCCCGACGACGGCTTCCGCATCGTTCACGTCACCGGCACGAACGGCAAGGGCTCGGTGTGTCGCATGGTCGAGGCCCTCGTCGGCGCCGCCGGCCTCCGGGTGGGCACGTACCTCAGCCCCGAGGGGACCCCGAACGAACGGATCCGCATCGACGGTCGACCCATCGACGACGTGTCCCTCGCCGACGCGATCGGGTCGGTGCGCGGTGTCGCCGACGTGCTCGACCTCCAGCTGACCGCGTTCGAGGCCATCACGCTCGCAGCGATCGTCGCCTTCGGTGATGCGCCCGTCGACGTGGCCGTCATCGAGGTCGGCCTGCTCGGCCGGTTCGACGCGACCAACATCATCGACGGCGATGTCTCGGTCGTGACGACGATCGGGGGTGACCACACCGACTTCGCGGCCGGCTGGCGCGACCGGATCGCCTCGGAGAAGGCGGGGATTCTCAAGGCCACGAGCCAAGCGGTCCTCGGCGAGATCGACGACGACGTCATCGCGCACTTCACCGCGGAGGGTCCCGAATCGCTCGTCCGTCTCGACCACGACTTCGAGTGCCTCGACGACCGGGTCGCACTCGGTGGGCGTCGTGCAGAGGTCACCACGTCGCGAGGCTCCCGGTTCGAGGTCTTCATTCCCCTCCACGGCTCGCACCAGGCGCAGAATGCTGCCGTCGCCATCGAGGCCACCGAATCGGTGCTCCACGCCCAGCTCGATCCCGACGTCGTCGACGCTGCCTTCGAGACGCTCCGGATTCACGGTCGGATCGAGATGGTGTCCGCCGACCCGGTCGTGGTGGTCGACGGGGCCCACAACCCCGATGCCGCGGGGGCGCTCGGTCGGACGCTGTCCGAGTCGTTCGTGATCGCCGGCCGACGGGTCGCCGTGATCGGCATGCTCCAGGGGCGTGATCCGCTGGCGTTTCTGTCCGCGCTCAACGACGAGTACCCGATCGACCTCGTCATCGGATGTTCGCTGCCGGCTCCCCGCGGGGCACCGGGTTCGGCGGTCGCTGCGGCGGCGGCCCAGCTCGGCATTCCCGCCGTGCAGTCCGACGACATCGCGAGTGGCGTCAGCCGTGCACTCGACCAGAGCGACGAGGCCGACCTGATCGTCGTCACCGGGTCGTTCCGGGTCGTCGACGACGCAACCGCCGTCGTTCGTCGCCGCACCCGATAGCCACGGTCGTCGCGGCCGCGGTCAGCGGAAACTTCTCCTTCAGTTCGCGGGCAGATTCGCCGAAGACATGTGGGTCCGACTCAGGAGACCCTCGATGGCGCGAGCACACAGGAACCGGCAGCGGCGAGCCCGCGGCGAGCATGGTGTCACGATCGTCGAGTACGTCCTCTTCTTCGGGTGCTTCGTCCTGGTCGCCGTTTCCGCCGTCGGTGGGCTGAACAGCGGTGCCCGCTCGTACTTCCAGCAGTCGTCGAGCAAGATCGGCCAGCCGGTCAACCGGATCCAGTACGACGCCAACGGCGCCCGCCAGCAACAGGCGAGCACGACCAGCATCACCGCCCCGCCCGCGACCACAACGACGGTTGCGCCGACCACCGCTCCGACGACCACCACGACCACTACGACCACCATCCCGCCGACCACAACGACGACCACGACGACCACCACCATCCCGCCGACCACCACCACGACGACGGTTGCACAGAGCCTGAGCTCGGCCCTGTCGGACCGGTCGACGAATGCGACCAGCAACCGCTGGAACGCCATCGTGCGAGTGCAACTCTCGGCGACCGGTGGCGCAACCACCACGGGTATCACGATCACCGCCTCGTTCCTGGAGGCGGGCGGATCGACCACGACCAGGTCGTGTGTCACGGCCAGCAACGGTCGCTGCGACATGAGCTGGAACAACCGGTCGGACAACCGTGCCTGGGTACAGGTTGCGATCACCGGCGTCAGCGGTGGCGCCCCGTGGACCGGGTCGGCGAACTACATCCAGCTCAACAAGGTCTGACGTGGCGGGGCTCGCCGATTCGTCGGCGCCCGGTGAGGCTCGTATCCTTCGCCGCATGAATCGCACTCTCGTCATCTGCAAGCCCGACGCCGTCGAACGTGGCCTGGTCGGAGAGATCCTCTCCCGCTTCGAGCGCCGCCAGCTCAAGATCGTCGCCGCCGAGCTGCGAGTGATCGACCGCGATCTCGCCTCCCAGCACTACGCCGAGCACGAGGGCAAGGGCTTCTACGAAGACCTCGTCTCGTTCATCGGCCGCTCCCCGTCGCTCGTGTTCGTCGTCGAGGGTCCCGACGACACGTGGAAGGCCGTGCGTTCGATGATGGGCGCGACCAACCCGCTCGACTCGGCCCCCGGCACCATCCGTGGTGACTATGGCAAGGACCTCGGCGAGAACCTGATCCACGGCTCCGACTCCGCCGAGTCGGCGGCCCGCGAGATCGGCATCTTCTTCCCCGGTCTCTGAGCCGTCGCCGTCGGCGCCCAAGGCGCTGGAGGGCGGGACCGGCGACCAGCTAGCATGTCCCGAGTCCCGAGTCGCGGATACCTTCGCTGCGACTTCCCTGGAGGAGCTGCGTAGCCATGGCATCCCGGTTTTCCTCGTTCTCCAGCGTTCTCGGGCGGGACATGGCCATCGATCTCGGCACGGCCAACACGTTGGTCTACGTCCGGGGCGAGGGCATCGTGCTGCGTGAGCCCTCGGTGGTGGCGGTCAACGCCAATACCGGCCAGCCACTCGCGGTCGGGAGCGAAGCCAAGCGCATGATCGGCCGTACCCCGGCGCACATCCGCGCCGTTCGGCCGCTCCGCGACGGGGTCATCAACGACTTCGACATCTGCGAGAAGATGCTGCGCTACTTCATCCAGAAGGTGCATCACCGTCGATTCGCACGGCCCCGCATGGTGATCTGCGTGCCCGGTGGCATCACCGGCGTCGAGCAACGAGCCGTGCAGGAAGCTGCGGAATACGCCGGCGCGGCCAAGCCCGCGTACATCATCGAGGAGCCCATGGCCGCGGCCATCGGCTCCAACCTCCCGGTGCAAGAGCCCCGCGGCAACATGATCGTCGACATCGGCGGTGGCACCACCGAGGTGGCCGTCATCTCGCTCGGCGGCGTCGTCGCGAGTCAGTCGGTGCGTGTCGCGGGCGACGAGCTCGACGAGGCGATCATCCAGTTCGTGAAGAAGGAGTACAGCCTTGCGCTCGGTGAGCGCACCGCCGAGGAGGTCAAGATGTACCTCGGTTCGGCCGCTGCGCTCGACGAGGAGATGCAGGCGGAGGTCCGAGGCCGCGATCTGGTGTCGGGGCTTCCCAAGACCATCGTGACCACGACGCAGGAGATTCGCGAAGCCATCGAGGAGCCGGTGTCTGCAATCGTGGACGCCGTGAAGTTCACGCTCGACAAGACGCCGCCGGAGTTGGCCGCCGACATCATGGAGCAGGGCATCGTCCTTGCCGGTGGTGGCGCGCTGCTTGCCGGTCTCAACACTCGCATCGCCAACGAGACCGGTATGCCGGTCCGCATCGCGGACAACCCGCTCGATGCCGTGGCGTTGGGCTCGGGGCAGTGCCTCGAGTCGTTCGAGGCGTTGAGGGGCGTGCTCTTCTCGTCCAGCCGCGACTGACGCAGGGCCGAACACCGATGCCAGGCTCTCCCCGCCGTCGACCGCGCACCACGATCATCATGATGGTGTTGTTGTCGTTCACGGTGATCACGATCGGATCGAAGGACGTGCCGGTGCTCGGCTCGGTTCGCGGCGCGGTGATCGATGTCCTCGGTCCGGTGGGCCGGGGCTTCAAGTCGGCGACCAAGCCGGTCCGGAGCTGGTGGGGTGGCGTCAACGACTACGACCGCATCGCCGCCGAGAACGACCAGCTGCGCGACGAGGTCGAGCGACTCAAGGCCAAGCAGGCGGCCAACTCGTCGGCCGCTGCCGAACTCGCCCGTCTGAAGGAACTCGAAGGCCTGCCGTTCATCGCCGACATCGACTCGAAGGTCGCCCTCATCTCGACCGGTGCCTACTCCAGCTTCGACGACAACACGATGACCATCGATCGGGGAGCGACCTCGGGCTTCAAGGTCGGCATGCCCGTCGTCGACCGGTCCGGCCTCGTCGGCCGGCTCGAATCGGTGTTCGACGACCGTTCCGTGATCCGACTCATCACCGACCCCGATTTCGCGGTGTACGTGAAGCTCGCGAGCACCGGTTCCTACGCTGCCGGCCACGGCACCGGTCCCGACCGACCGTTCCTCGTCGACTCGGGCGTGAACCTCGACCAGGAGGTCAACAAGGGCGAGGGCATCTTCACGAGCGGCATCGAAACCGGCTCGTTCCCCCGCGACCTTCCGATCGGCACGGTCACCAAGGTGTCGGCGAGCCAGTCCGACCTCACCCAGGTGCTCGAGGTGAAGTTGGCGGCCGACCTCGAACGACTCAGCGCCGTCCGGGTGCTGCTGTGGGAGCCGCCCACATGACACCGCTGCACGTCGCCGCCCGGTGGGCGGCGGTCATCGTTGTGGTGTTCGTACTGCAGGTCGGGCTCGTGAGCCAGATGCGCGTGTTCGGTGTGATCCCCGACATCATGGTCGTGCTCGCGGTGTGCGCCGGACTGAGCGGTGGGGGACAGCGCGGCGCGGTGGTCGGGTTCTGGATCGGGTTGATGTTCGACCTGCCGCGCACCGAACATCCCCTGGGCCTGTCGGCGCTCGCGTACTGCCTCGTGGCGTTCCTGGCCGGTATGGCCCAGGTCGTCGTGCTGCAGTCGGGTCGGACGATCTCGATGGCGCTCGTGGCCGGTGGCAGCGTGGTCGGGGTGCTGCTGTTCGCCGTCGAGTCGCAGTTCTTCGGCGGGGATGCCCTCACCAACCCCCACCTCCTGACGATCCTGGGCGTGACGGCGCTCGTCGGCGCCCTGCTGTCACGAATCGGGCTCCGAGTGGCAGGCTTTGCCGATGGCCCCGAGACCCGTAGCGCCGCGGAGTGACGCGCGTGCCCTCGATCAAGGCGTCCTCCATGGTTCCTGACCGGGCCGAGAACGGTTCGCCGCTCCGCCTGGCGGTCATCGGCGTCGTCTGTGTGGCGCTCTTCGCGTCCCTGTTCGTCCGCCTCTACTACCTCCAGGTGATCGACCACAAAGAGTTCGAGGTGCAGTCCAAGCGGGTGCACCTCCGTACCAAGCACGAGGAGGGGCCGCGGGGCCGCATCCTCGACCGCAACGGCAACGTGCTGGTCGACAACAAGATCTCGGTGGTGGTGGGCATCGACAAGGAGATCGCTCGTGGCGCCGGGCTCGGTGACGGCGACGCAAACGACAGCGACAAGGAGCTGGTCAAGCGCAAGAAGGTGTTCCAGCGTTTGGCCGGTGTGCTCACCGCCCAGGGCCTGCCCACGAAGGTCACGACGATCGAGACGCTCTACACCGACGTGCGGTACGGCCCGAACGACTTCATCCCCATCCAGGACGAGGGCGTCGGGGAGCCGCTCAAGGCGTACCTCGCCGAACACCACACCGAGTTCCCCGGTGTGGTGGCCAAGTCGCGCACGGTGCGGGTGTACCCCTACGGCAACCTCGCAGCGCACCTCCTCGGGTACGTCGGACAGATCACCGAGAAGGAGCTCCAGCTCGACGACGTCAAGAGCCAGGGCACCACGGCCAAGCCGGCCGGCAAGGACGCCAAGCCCTACGCCCTCGACGACCAGATCGGCAAGAGCGGTGTCGAGCGGACCTATGAGAAGTACCTGCGAGGCAAGCCCGGCGACACGGTGATCCAGGTCGACGCCCGTGGCAAGAGCATCGGCATCGTCGAGGAACCCAAGCTCGCCCAGGGCGACGACGTCTGGTTGTCGATCGACATCAACCTGCAGGCGCTCACCGAGCAACGACTCCGCGACCAGATCGCGTCTCGGAACCCTGGGGCCAAGGACTGCAATCCGGCGTGTAACGCCAAGGACGGCGCGGCGGTGCTGCTCGATCCCGTCAACGGCGAAGTGCTGGCGATGGCGTCGTACCCGACGTTCGACCCGTCGGAGCTGGTGAACGGCATCAGCACCGACCTGTGGGAGCGGCTCAACTCCAAGGAGACGGGCAAGCCCATGCTCAACCGGGCCATGAACGAGACGTATGCCCCCGGGTCGACGTTCAAGCTCGTCACGACGCTGGCCGGACTCCGCACCGGTGTGATCCAGCCGCTCGAGGTGTACCAGGATCGTGGTGTCTACAAGCTCGAGGGGTGCAACGGCGGCAAGTGCGAGTTCCAGAACGCCGGACGGCAGGCCCTTGGTGGTGTGAATCTGCAGGCGGCGATCACGAAGTCGTCGGACACCTACTACTTCCGGGTGGGCGATGTCCTGTGGCGCAACCGGGCGCAGTTCGGCGAGACACCGATCCAGGACGCGGCCAAGGACTTCGGCTTCGGCCAGAAGACCGGCATCAACCTGCCCTCCGAGTCGGCGGGCGTCATCGCCACGCCCGAGTGGCTCAAGCAGGTGTACGACAAGAACCCCAAGCTCTGGGACCACCGCCAGTGGACCGTGGGCGACAACCTGAACACCGCGCTCGGACAGGGGATGGTGGCCGTCACGCCGTTGCAGCTCGCCAACGCGTACGCGACGTTCGCCAACGGCGGCACCCGGTACGTCCCCCAGATCGCGCTGCGTGTCACCCGTCCGAAGTCGCTGGCCCAGCCGATCGTCGACCTCAACAACGTGAAGCTGGTGAAGACGTTCGAGCCGCAGGTCGCCGAGCGAGTCGAGTTCCCGACGCCGGAGGACTACGCCATCGTCTACCAGGGGCTCGCCGGCGTGACCGTCAATGGCACCGCCGCCGATGCGTTCGACGACATCCCGACCGCTTGGCCGATGGCCGGCAAGACCGGCACCGCCCAGGTGAAGAACAAGGCCGACACGTCACTCTTCGCCGGATGGGGCCCCGGCGACGGCATCAGCCTGCCGAAGTACGCGATGGTGTCGATCATTCCCGAGGGCGGGTTCGGCGCCGGTGGTTCCGCTCCCGTCGTCTTCTCGGTGCTGCAGGCCCTCTCTCGCGGCACGGTGCCGCCGGTGACCCCGGCTCCCCGCGAGGCGGAGGCGTCGGGGACGCCCGTGGCGGTCACGACGACCACCATCGCTCCGATCGAGATCGCCACGACCGAACCCCCGGTGACCGCTGCACCGGGTGACACGACCACCACGCCGCCCGTCGGCACCCCCGGAGGCGGAGGATGATCACGACCAGCCCCCGGGCACAGGTTCGCAACCACGACATGACCGCGGCGTGGCGCCACGTCGACGTAGTGCTCTGCGCGCTCGTCGGAATGACCGCCACGATCGGGTCGCTGATGATCTACAGCGCCACCCGCAACAAGGAAGCGTCGATCCCGTTCATCGAGAAGCACATCATCTTCGTGACGGTGGGCATCGCCGCCATGGTGATCTGCGCCACGATCGACTATGTGAAGCTGCGCGATTGGGCTCGGCTGCTCTATGTGCTCGGCATCATCTCGTTGGTCGGGGTGCTGTCGCCGATCGGCAGCGAGCACAAGGGCATCAAGGCCTGGTACGACATCGGCCCGTTCCAGATCCAGCCGGCCGAGGTCGCGAAGGTCCTCGTGATCGTGGCGGTCGCCAGCTATCTCGGCACCTCGGTCACCAAGTTGGGCGCACGGCACCTCGTCGTCTCGTTGCTCATGTTCGGTGTCCCCATGGGGCTGATCATGTTGCAGCCCGACCTCGGCACGAACCTCGTGTTCGTGATGATCGCCGCCGGCATGCTGGCGGTTGCCGGCATCCCGATGCGGTACCTCGTCGCCCTGGGCGTCGTCGCGGTCATCGGGGTGGTCGGCATCCTGCAGAGTGACACCCTCGACAAGTACCAGCGCGATCGCCTCACCACCGTCTTCCGGTCCGAACAAGCCGACTCCGCCGCGGTGTACAACACCAAGCAGTCGCAGACGGCCATCTCGCTCGGCGGCCTCACCGGCAAGGGGTACCTGGAAGGCGCCTACACCGCCGGTGGATCGGTGCCCGAGCAGCAGACCGACTTCATCTTCACCGTGCCCGGCGAGGAACTCGGGTTCCTCGGCTCGTCGGTACTGCTCCTGCTGCTCGGCGGCATCGTCTGGAGGGTCTGGCGAACGGCGCAGCTCGCCCGCGACGAGGTGGGTCGACTGATCTGCGTCGGCATCCTCTGCCTCTTGGTGTTCCACATCTTCGAGAACGTCGGCATGAACCTCGGGATCATGCCGGTGACGGGCATTCCGCTCCCGTTCGTGTCCTACGGCGGCTCGGCGACGATCTCCGCGTTCGCCTGCATGGGTCTCGTCTTGAACGTGCACATGCGACGCTTCAGCTAAATGGCCTCGGCCACCTTCGCTAGGTACGGTCGCTCCGCTCCCTACTATCGCTCCGGTACCTCGGCGGATCTCCACCGTTTCTAGGGCGAGAACAGCGTTCCCGCCTGGTGTTCACCTCCTGAGAGGGTCCTCCGGTAGGCTGGCCGGACGATGACATCCATGTGGCCCCAGCTCGAACCGCTGTTGGCCAAGGTTGGCAAACCAGCTCGTTACATCGGTTGCGAAGAGGGGGCACAACAGCCCCAACACGGTCCCGACACGGTGTCGTGGCTCCTCATCTATCCCGATACCTACGAGATCGGTCTGCCCAACCAAGGGCTGCAGATCCTGTACGAGATCCTCAACGAGCGCCCCGATGCGGCCGCTGAGCGGTCCTACGCGCCCTGGGTCGACCTCGAAGCCGAGCTCCGTGCCAACAATCTGCCGCTGTTCAGCGTCGACACGCACCGACCGGCACCGCTCTTCGACCTGCTGGCGTTCAACCTCTCCGCCGAGCTGACCTACACCAACCTCCTCAACTGCATCGATCTCGCGCACGTGCCGGTGCGCGCTGCCGATCGCTCGCCGCAGCATCCGCTCGTGTGCGCCGGCGGCCACTGCACCTATAACCCCGAACCCCTCGCCGACTTCCTCGACTTCGTGGTGCTGGGCGACGGCGAGGAGGTCGTCTCCGAGATCACCGAGGTGATCGGCGAGTGGAAGGCCTCGGGTCGTGGTTCGCGCGAGGAGGTCCTCCGTCGGCTCGCCGTCATCGAGGGCGTGTACGTCCCGTCGATGTACGACGTCGAGTACGACGGCATGCGGATCGTCTCGGTCACCCCCCGCTTCGCGGAGATTCCAGCGACCGTTCCCAAGCGCACCGTCGCCGACCTCGCCGAGTGGCCGTACCCCAAGAACCAGCTCGTGCCCGTCACCGAGGTCGTGCACGACCGCCTCAATGTCGAGGTGTTCCGCGGATGCACGCGTGGCTGTCGGTTCTGCCAGGCCGGCATGATCACCCGCCCGGTGCGTGAGCGTCCGGCCGACCAGGTGCGCACGATGGTCCAGGAAGGCCTCAAGCGCACCGGCTACGACGAGGTGGCGCTCACCTCGCTGTCGACCGCCGACATGAGCGGCATCGAGCAGGTCGTGGGCCAGATCGTCAACGATCCGGCGAACTGCGGCCAGGTCTCGGTCTCGTTGCCGTCACTGCGGGTCGACGCCTTCACCGTGGGCGTCGCGGCGCAGATCCAGAAGGCTCGGCGGACCGGCCTCACGTTCGCCCCCGAGGCCGGCACCTGGCGCATGCGGCAGGTCATCAACAAGCTGATCCGCGAAGAAGACCTCTATGGCGCCGTCGAGTCCGCGTACTCGCAGGGCTGGCGTCGGATGAAGCTGTACTTCCTCACCGGTCTCCCCACCGAGACCGACGAGGACACGTTGGGCATCGCCGAACTGGCGAAGAACGTCGTCGAGATCGGCCGCCGGCACCACAAGTCGCCGTCGGTCACGGTGTCGGTCGGCGGCTTCGTGCCCAAGCCGTTCACCCCGTTCCAGTGGTTCGGGCAGAACACCAGCGTCGAGCTGCAACGCAAGATCAACCTGCTGCGCGACGCAACCCGCCGGGAACGAGGCGTCGATCTCAAGTGGCACGACCCGAAGGCCACGATGGCCGAGGGCATCGCCAGCCGGGGTGATCGACGTATCGGGCGAGTGATCGAGGAGGTGTGGCGCCGCGGCGGCACCTTCCAGGAGTGGTCGGAGTTCTTCAACCTGGAACTCTGGGAAGAGGCCATGGCGGCCAACGGTCTCGAGATCGACTGGTACGTCTACCGCCATCGTCACGAGGACGAGATCCTGCCGTGGGATCACCTGTCCGCCGGTCTCCACAAGGACTTCCTGTGGCAGGACTGGCGCGATGCCCTCGCCGAGGTCGGCCTCGAAGACTGCCGTTGGACGCCCTGCTACGACTGCGGGGCCTGCACGGGCTACTCCATCGAACACATCGTGGCCTCGGCCACACCTCCGGCTGGTGGGAGCCAGGGCACCGGTGTCGACCTCGCCACGGGCGGGGCGGTGCCTGTGACCCTGATGCCGCGACGGCCGGGGGTGGCGGTGTGAGGATCCGCCTCCGGTTCACCAAGGTCGGCAAGATCCGCTTCCTCGGCCACCGCGACCTGGCGCGGTGCTGGGAGCGCGCCATTCGGCGCGCCGAATTGCCGATGGCCTACAGCGAGGGGTTCTCACCCCGCCCGAAACTGCACTACGGCCTCGCGCTCCCCACGGGAGCGGAGTCGCTCGCCGAGTACATGGACATCGACCTCGCGACCGACATCGACATCGTGGGGCTCGACAAGTTGTTGAGCGACGGCATGCCCGACGGCGTCGACATCACCGGCATCGCCGTGGTGCCGTCGAACGCCCTCGCCCTGCAGGCGGTCGTCGATCATTGCACGTGGGACTTCGACCTCATCGGCACCGATGTGGACGCGGTCTCGGCGGTCGCCCACCGCCTGATGGACCGGGACGACGTCCCGCTCACCTTCGAACGCAAGGGCAAGCAGATCACCGAGAACGTGCGCCCAGCGCTGCTCTCGGCCACCACCCAGCCAGCACTCCGAGAGGGCGCGGTGGTGCTCACCGTCGACCTCGCGACCAAGCCCCGCAGCATCCGCCCCTCCGAGTTCCTGACCTGCCTCGAGCAGGCGGGTGAGGTGCGTCGTATCTGCCGAAACGAACAATGGATGACGATCGACGGAACGTCGCTGCCGCCCCTGGTGGCCGGTGACCCGTCGCAGCCGGTCGGCGAACGACTGGCCTCCTGAGAGGTACGCCCACATGTCCGAGACAGAGCCCACCACCCCACCCACGTCGGCCCCGCTGGTACCGAAGGTCCCGCCGCCGGCACCACGCAAACCCCAGATCGGCGATTCGATCCCCGGGGGTGCGCCGGCCGCGGCGGGCGGTCAGCCGTCGGCGCCCGGTGAGGGCCTGAGCACCTCGGCGAAGCGGCGTCGTCGCCGCAGCCGAGGTGGCGGTGGCGGTGGCGGCGAGGGCCGTGACAACGGCGGACGCAGCCCCCAGGACGGTGGCCAAGGCGGTGGCCAGGGCGGTCAGCGTGGTGGAGGTCAGGCCCGCGGCGGCCCAGGCCAAGGCCAGGGTGGCGGCAGGAACGGTGGTGGTGGTGGTGGCCAGCGCGGCGGGCAGAAGCGCCCGGCGGCCACGCCGATCGAGGCCGTGTTGACCGACGACGACGGGCCGGTTCATCTCGACGCGAAGGCGCTCAAGAAGCGGCAGGGCCGGCAGCGCAACGGCCGGGCGGTCGGGCGCTACCAGATGAACGTGCACGTCGACTCCGCAGGGCACACCCATATCGCGGTCCTCGAGGGCCGGTCGCTCATCGAGCACTACGTGTCGCGCCCCTCCGACGACGTCAGCCAGATCCACGGCAACATCTATCTCGGTCGGGTCGAGAACGTGCTCCCCGGCATGGAAGCGGCGTTCATCGACATCGCGACGCCCAAGAACGCGGTGCTCTACCGCGGCGACGTCCACCTCGACGCCGACGATGTCGAGGTCAAGGCCGATGCCCGCATCGAGGACGTCCTCAAGCCGAAGCAGCTGATCCTCTGCCAGGTGACCAAGAACCCCATCGGGCACAAGGGCGCCCGGTTGACCCAGGAGGTCTCCCTCCCCGGTCGATTCGTGGTCCTCGTCCCCAACTCCAAGACCTACGGCATCTCCAAGCGGCTGTCGGACCAGGAACGCAAGCGGCTCCGCCAGATCCTCGACCGCGTGAAGCCCGCCCACCACGGCGTGATCGTGCGGACCGCCGCCGAGAACGTGACGAGCGAGGAAATCGAACGTGACGTGACCCGCCTGCTCAAGCAGTGGGACCAGATCTCGGCGCTTGCCGCCAAGCAGAACCGGCCGGCGCTCCTGTACCGCGAGCCCGACATGGCGGTCCGCGTGATCCGTGAGGAGTTCAACGAGGAGTACCGCGCGGTCATCATCGACGAGCCCGGGTTGTACTCCGAGGTGCACGACTATGTCGCGGCCATCTCGCCCGCGACGGCGGATCGGGTGCAGCACTACGACCTCGAGACCGAGAACCTCTCGCTGTTCGAACGGTTCCAGATCACCGAACAGCTCAAGAAGGGCCTCGACCGCAAGGTCTGGTTGCCGTCGGGTGGGTCGCTGATCATCGAGCACACCGAGGCGCTGACCGTCATTGACGTCAACACCGGCCGCAACGTCGGTTCCTCCTCGCTCGAGGAGACCGTGTACCGCAACAACCTCGAGGCAGCGGTCGAGATCGCCCGGCAGCTGCGGCTCCGCGACATTGGCGGCATCATCGTGATCGACTTCGTCGACATGGAGATCAAGGCCAACCGCGACGAACTGGTGCGTACCTTCAAGGAGGCGCTGGCCCGCGACAAGACGCGGACGCAGGTGTTCTCCGTCAGCGACCTGGGTCTCGTCGAGATGACCCGCAAGCGCATCGGGGAGGGGCTCCTCGAGTCCTTCGCCGACCAGTGCTCGGTCTGCAACGGCCGTGGCATCGTGCTGACCAGCGCCGTCGTCGGCATCGACTGACTTGATGGCCACGGCGGCGTCGGTTCGCTGAGTGACGGACCGACCTGGTAACGTTGCCGACGCTATGTATGCAGTCATCAAGACCGGTGGAAAGCAATACCGCGTGGCCGAGGGCGATCGCGTCCAGGTCGAGCGGCTCGGTGAGCCCGGCACGGACGTCTCGCTGACGCCGGTGCTGCTCGTCGACGGCGACAACACCCTCGCCACTCCTGCCCAACTCAAGGGCGCAGCCGTCTCGGCTCGCATCGTCGAGGAGACCAAGGGGCCCAAGATCATTGGGTTCACCTACAAGAACAAGTCGAACAACCGGCGCCGCTGGGGTCATCGTCAGACGTTGGCCACCATCGAGATCACCGGCATCACGAAGGGCTGACCTGACATGTCAAAGACCAAGGGCGGCGGCTCAACCAAGAACGGTCGCGATTCCGAGTCCAAGCGCCTCGGCGTGAAGGTGTTCGACGGCGGCGTCGTCAACGCCGGCTCCATCATCGTCCGTCAGCGCGGCACCAAGTTCTACCCCGGCGTCAACGTCGGCCGTGGCGGCGACGACACGCTTTTCGCCCTTGCTCCTGGCAAGGTCAAGTTCGGGTCCCGCAAGGGCAAGAAGCTCGTCGACGTCCTCACCGACTAGATCGACACCAGTTCTCCCACGAGGGTCACGCTCCGGCGTGGCCCTCGTGGCAGTTTTGGGCTGATACTCAGCGGATGCCGACGCCTTGGGGGAGCGTGTCGCGGTCCCATCCAAGGAGGCCGATGGCCGCGTTGAACGCGAACCGATCGGTCATACCGGCCACGTACGACACCGCGTCGTGCAGCGCCTCGGGACTGCCGGCGGCGGCGTGGGGGCGCACCACCGCCGGCTGGTGGGCCGGACGGTGGTGGGGGTCGTCGAGCAACAGCGTGTTGGGGCGATCGGCGTAGTACTCGACGAGCGCGCGCAGCACCCGGATGACGGACTCGCTCTGGGCCACCGAGGCCGGCCGCATGTAGATGCGCTCGTAGTTGAACCTGCGGAACGCAGCGAGTGCGTCGGCGGTGGGCTCGTCGAGCGCGATGTGGCCGGTGCGGGCGATGGTCTCGACCATGGCCCTGATGAACGAGCCGAGTTGCTCGGAGCGCGTGGCCCCGCACCGGTCACGGACCACCTCGGGCAGCATGTCGGGGCTGACGATGCCGGCGTGCACGGCATCCTCGAAGTCGTGGCAGACGTAGGCGATGCGGTCTGCCCACGAGACGACCTCACCTTCGGGTGTGAGGGGCGTCGGACGCGACCAGCTGTGGTTGCGGATGCCGTCGAGTGTCTCGACGCAGAGGTTGAGCGGCTCGAGCACCACGTCGGCCCCCCAGACCGCGTGGTCGTACCCGCCGGGAACATATGGACTGAATGCGTCTTCCGACGCGTGGCCACCCGGGCCGTGCCCGCAGTCGTGGCCGAGCGCGATCGCCTCGGTGAGGACGACGTTGAGCCCCACCGCCCCGGCAATGGCGGTGGCGACCTGGGCGACCTCGAGGGCGTGGGTGAGCCGGGTGCGTTGATGATCCTCGGGGAAGATGAACACCTGGGTCTTGCCGGCGAGCCGCCGGAACGCCGTGGTGCCGTGGAGGATGCGATCGCGGTCGCGTTCGAAGCAGGTGCGGAGCGGATCGGGTGCCTCGGGCCTGGCCCGGGTGCCGGCGCCGACGGCGAGCGTGGCCCCCTCGGTGAGCGTCGCCCGCTCGAGCTCCTCGCGGGCCTGACGGTCGGCGATGGGGCGCGTTCCGATGGTGTTGAACCCTTCGCGATGAGCGTGGCGCAGCGCCACCGGCGCCTCGCCGCCTGCGGGTTGGCCATGGCCGGCCATCGTCGCCGCCCACTGCTCGGCGCGGCGTGACCCGACGGGGCGGGGCTCGGCGACCGGGTCGGTGTCGTGGGGAACGGCTGACTTCGACATGCCCTCATGCTACGAGCGACCACCGACAGTCCCGGACCGCTGAGCTTCCTGAGTGTTCCCTTGGGCGGTCCGGCTCAAGAACCGGG